>CAWUOE010000338.1:0-4350 GCA_963923355.1 uncultured Gemmataceae bacterium
GCCCTCGCCGTCCCCCTTCGCCTCGGCCACCGCCTTCTCTTCGAGCGTCGCCACATCCAGGGCGAACTTCTTGCCGTCCCGCGTGTATTCCAGGCTCTTGCCATCGTCCTTCCAGGTCACGCTGAGCGCGCCTGATTTCATCGCCTTGCCGATCTCCTTGGCCATCTTCTCGTGCTGGGCGTACCCCGGCATCTTCTTCAGCCGGTCCTGCGCGCCGGCCATGCCGCCGGCCAAACCCAGCCCCAGCAACCCCAGCACCACCATCCGCCAACGCGTCACGCTGATCCCCACGGCAATCCCCCTTCCGCCCTGTCAATGCCCGGTTCTGGTGGGCATTGTACCCCATCCGCGCCCGCCTCCCGTTCGCCAGCCCACCCTTGGGCCGGTACACTGTTGCTTTCGTCTTCCCTCCGTCGGTTGGACCGTCCACCATGCTCGCCTTGCTGCTGCTTGTCACCTCGCAACCCGCCACCCAGCCCGAAGCCCTCACCCCCACCGAGTACTGGGTCATCGCCGCCGGTGCCCGCGCCGGGCGCACGCCCGTCCGCACCGATGCCGTCGAGGCGCTGATGGTTTCGGGCCAATGGCAGACACCCGAGGCCGGCCAGAAACTGACGGGCACCGAGGCCGTCTGGGAAAAGGTCGCCGCCGGCAAGGACGGGTCGATCTCGCACCGCGCCCTGCGGGGCGGCTACGCCCTCTGGAAGGTGGAAAGCCCCCAGGCACGCACCATGGTGCTCGAGGCGCGCGGGCACGGCCTTGTCTATGTCAACGGCCAACCCCGCGCCGGCGATCCCTACGGCCACGGCTACCTGGCCATCCCCGTCCCGCTGAAGCAGGGCCTCAACGAGTTCCTGTTCGCCGGCGGCCGCGGCGCCATCAGCCCCAGGCTCCGGCCCCCCACCGGCGTGGTGGAGATCACCACCGCCGATGCCACCCTGCCCGACCTGGTGGAAAACCAGGCGGGCACCCAGGTGGCGGGCGTGGTGGTCCGCAACTGCGGGCCCACGCCCCTGGCCGATGCCCAACTGACCGCCACCCTGCAGGGGGCCACACGGTCGGTCAACATCCCGCCCATACCCGCGCACGGGCTGTTCAAGGTCCCCTTCCGCTTCGATCATCCGTCGCTGCCCAAGGGGCCCGCGCGGCTGGAGGTCACCGTCACCAGCCCGGCCAACCAGGCAAAGGTGGCCGTTGATTTCTCCCTCGAGGTGAAGCCGCCCCAGGCCACCCGCAAAGCCACCTTCCAAAGCGGCATCGAGGGCTCGGCCCAGTACTACGGCCTGGTGCCCGCCTCAACCCCCGCCACCCCCGGCGAGAAACCCGGCATCATCCTGTCGTTGCACGGCGCCGGCGTCGAGGGCATCGGACAGGCAGCCACCTACGCCCCCAAGCCCTGGGCCCATGTCGTCGCACCCACCAACCGCCGCACCTTCGGGTTCGACTGGGAGGACTGGGGCCGCATGGACGCCCTGGAGGTGCTCGACCTCAACCAAAAAATCCTCGACACCGATCCCCAAAAGAGCTGGCTCACCGGCCACTCCATGGGCGGGCACGGCACCTGGCACATCGGCGTCACCTTCGCCGATCGCTTTGGCGCCATCGCACCCTCGGCCGGCTGGATCAGCATGTTCTCCTATGCCGGGGCCCGGCGCGCCGAGTCCGGCTCCCCCGTCGAGCAGACCCTCAACCGCGCCGCCAACCTCAGCGACACCCTCGCCCTGGTCCCCAACAGCGCCTCGCGCGGCATCTACATCCTGCACGGCGATGCCGATGACAATGTCCCGGTGGACCAGGCCCGCACCATGCGCGCCAAACTGGCCGACTTCCACCCCGATTTCGCCTACCACGAGCAACCCGGCGCCGGCCACTGGTGGGGCAACGCCTGTGTGGACTGGCCGCCCCTGACCCGCTTCCTGTCCGAGCACCCGCGCCCCCTGGCCGAGGCATCGCTGGCGGTGAACTTCCGCACCTTCCACCCCGGCATCTCGTCCCGCATGGCGTGGGCCGAAATCCAGTCGCAGGCCCAGTGGGGCCAGTTGTCCACCCTCCAGCTCAAGGCGGATCCCGCCGGCAAGAAAATCACCGGCACCACCGACAATGTCACCCGCCTGGCATTGACCAACCCCGGCTGGAAGGAATCCGCCAACTGGTCCATCACGCTCGATGGCCAAGCCGTCACCCTCGCCACCTTCCAGAAGGGCGACACCCTCCACCTCGTCCGCTCGGCCGAGGGCTGGAAGGCCAGCCAGGGTCCTCCCGCGGCCGATGCCAAAAAGCCCGGCCGCGCCGGCCCGCTGAAGGAGGCGCTTCGCCGCAACATGGTCTATGTCGTCGGCACCGCCGGTCCCGAGGCGGAAACCCAGGCCAACTGGCAGAAGGCCCGCTTCGATGCCGAGGTGTTCTACTACCGCGGCAACGGCGCCATCGAGCTGCGCACCGACACCGACTGGCTGAAAAACCCGGCCGACTTCAAGGGGCGCAACCTCGTGCTCATCGGCAACGAGGACAACAACCAGGCCATGGCCGCCCTGCTGAAGGACTCGCCGCTGCATGTCCGCCGTGGCCGGATCGAATGGCCCGGCCACACGGCCCAGGGCACCGATCTGGCCGCCGCCTTCGTCCGCCCGCTGCCCGGCGATCCGGAGGGCTCCGTCGTCGTCCAGGCCGGCACCGGTCCTGCGGGCATCCGCCTCAACAACAGACTCTCCCTCTGGCTCTCGGGCAGCTCGTTCCCCGATTTCCTGATTTACAACGCCACGCTGCTGCAAAAGGGTTCCCAGGGCATCCTTGCCACCGGTTACTTCGATTCCGACTGGCAATGGGCCCCCAACCAGACCACCACCCCCTGAACCGGGCCCGCAGTCGGGGAATGCCGCCATGCTCTTCGGCCAGACCGAACAGTTCGCCATCGAAATCGGCGCGGGCGAGGAGCAGCCGCAATTCCATGACCTGTATGTGCCGTTCCGTTTCTGGGTAGACCAAGTGCCCCTCGGCGACTGGACGGAGCAGATTTCCCTCAGCGCCAGCGCCCGGGCGGCCGCGCACTGGTGCGACCTGCGCCCCCGGAGGCAACGCGCACCGTTTGCCCCGGTGCCCCCAGCCATGCTGTTCCAGCAGGTGTACGAGGCGTACTACTCGCTCTCCTGCTTCGTGGGCACCAGCGGCGGGCCCGACCTGCGCACCCTGCACCATCTCGATCCCATCGGCATGGGCGCCCTCCGCGACCGGTTCGGCATCCTCCTCGTCGCCACGCAGGATGGCCAGGCCCGGATCCTCGCGCGGGATCTGGCGCACAACCGCTTCAACGCCGACCTGCTGCTGCCGGAAGGCTTGGCTGAAACCACGCTGAGCCAATACGCCGCCTGGGCGAGCGAGCGCCTGCAGCCAAAACCGGGCTGAATGCCACCTGAGCCATGGCAATCACCCTTGCCCAGCTGGTTAGAAAAAATATTTCGGAAATCTTTTATTTTTCCGTTTTTAATAACCACACCAGAATCACTTATTTTCGCATTGATTAGAGGGAATTCAGCTTGACTTAACCTATGCAGGAAATAAGACTTACATCCAATTATCAATGCCCTTGGCTGATAGGGTCCTCAAAAAATCAGCGGTTTTGAATCATTAAAAAATGAAAGGACGCCCCACAGGGCCGTGATGGTTCCCCAGCAAACATTTCGCTGCTGACAGGATTTCTGCAATATTTTATTTTTCCTCTCAATGGTTTCGATTGGAATTCTGGACACAGCCCCATGGCCCGTTTCGCAGCCACGCTCCTTTTGCTTCTCGCGCTTCATGCAAACCTGCAGGCCGAGGTCGTGATCGCCACCCCCACCGGGCTGACGGCTGGCCAAAAGTTCAGGATTATGGTGGTCACAACAGCGACCACCACTGCTACCTCATCAGACATCAACTACTACAACACGTTTGTTGCAAACGATACCGCAGCAACCAACTACACCTACGGCGGCTATGCGGTGTCCTTCAAGGCCTGGGGAAGCACAGCAACCGTTAGCGCCTCCAGCAACATTGGCTGGGTAGGAGCCAATCAGGTGGATGTCTACAGGGCGGATGGAACCCTTATTTCAACAGCCGCCAACTTTTTAACAGGTAGTCACGCAAACGTAATAACCACATCAGCTTTCAATGTTTTTACTGGTGCACCAGCGGCTGGCACTAATGGCAACTCCAATGTTTTGGGAACAACTGACGCAGGTGGTGGCGTGATGGGAGGTGTATCCAACGGTGCCGGAAATTCATGGTCACAAAACTTTACTTATACCAAAACTACCACTCAATACTTTTATGCCGTCTCCGATGTGATCACCGTCCCCGAGCCCGGCACTTACC
>CAWUOE010000339.1:0-4349 GCA_963923355.1 uncultured Gemmataceae bacterium
AGATAGCGTAGCGTCTCGTGGGCTCGGAGATGTGTATAAGAGACAGGTCCCGAACGCAGGGAACCCATGAAGTTCTGGATCTGGTTCAGTGTGATCGCGTAGCCCACGCCCGAGTTCACCCGCCCCCGCTTGTCAAACGAGCCGCGCCCGTTGATCCCCACCAGCTTCCCGTTCATGTCGAACAGCGGCCCGCCCGAGTTGCCGGGGTTGATGCTCGTGTCCACCTGGATGCAGTCCGTGTACTCGAACATCCCCCGCTCCGGGTACTGGTAACGGTGCGTGCCGCTCACCAGTCCGAAGGTCACCGTGGGGGTGAAGTCTGCCGCCAGAAGAAACGGATTCCCCATCGCGAACGACCAGTCACCCACCTTCACGGTGTCGCTGTCGCCGATTTCCGCGTGGGGGAAAGGTATATCCTTGCCGTCTTTGTCCTTGGCGGGCAGCAGCTTGATCAGCGCCACATCGCCGATCTTGTCCAGGCCCACCAGCACCGCGTCGTACAGGATGCCATCTGGCAGGCCGCACCTGAGGGCCCCGCCTTGCCCCTGCACCACGTGGAAGTTGGTCAGCGCGTAGCCGTCCGGGCTGATCACCACACCCGAGCCGCCTCCCGTCACCACCGCCACCACGCTGGGGGACACCTTTTTCACCACCGCGATGCGTTTTGCCTCTTCCAGACCCACAGGGTCCTGCCACGCGACAGACACGCCGGCCGCCAAGGGCATGCCCAGCAGGGCCCCCAGCGCTGTGCGTCGGTTCATCGCCGCCCCTGGTAGGTGGTGCTTTTGGTGGGATTCCTCTCTCACTTGCTCACCCGGGCTTCCGCCAGATGCAGGTGCTTGCCGTAGCCCAGCCCCAACTCCTCGCCCACGGGCAGCACGCTCAGCCGCAGTTTCTGCACATCCTTCACCGCGCAGGCGACAGGCACCGCCACGCGGGACGGGCCCCGTGTCAGTTCACGCCTTGCCAGTTCCTTGCCATCCCCCTCGATCAGCAGCAGCACCGGCCCGCTGGCGCCGCTCACCGCGTCGTCAAAACCCGCGATGCACCGGAACTCCCTGAATTCGCCGCCCAGCTCGTATTCCATCACCGTGGGGGCGAGCAGTCCCAGACCTTTGGCATAGGAAATTCCCGCCAGCCGCAGCGGGCTCAGGTCCAGGTTTTTGTCCCGTGTCGGCCCCGTGCGGAATCGCGTGGGATCCTCCTTGCCCGGATCCACCACCAGCGCGGGCTCCATGTCCGAGAGGTACGCCAGCTTTCCCCGGCTCAGGTCCAGACGGGCCGGGGCCAGGCCGCCCATGCCGCCTGAGGGATAGCTCACCTCCATCCCGCCCGACAAACGAACCTGCCAGGCCCCGTCCTTGAGGGTGATCGCCGAGGCCGCCAAACGGTTGCCGCCTGTGTCCAGCAGGCGGGCCAGCACCGGTTCCAGGTTGGGGTCGGGGGCCCGCTCGAAGGCCAGGCCGTGGATGTTGGTGAGGGGTACCCGGGCCTCGCGGTCGATGCCTTGTGGCGTGAAGCCGATGGTTTTGCCTTCGCCATCACCCGCGCCCAGGGTGCCTTCCAGGGAGTTGATCGCTCCCTGCCGGGCGATGGCCAGCATGTCTCTCCGTTTCCGCTTGGCTAGGCGGCTGTCCCAGTCTTTTCGTCCGGCGTCATCCGCACCGTTGGCCAGCCAGTTGGAAACCTTTTCCAGGGGCACCTTCAGCACCATGCCACCATGCAGGGCCACTTCCAGACCCTTGTCCACCACCTTCAGGCTGGAGCAGCGCAGCAGCGTCCCGTCATTCAGCTCCAGGTCGGTGAACTTTTCCAGCGGTGGACGCGCCGGCACGGCCGCCAGGTCCACCCGCAGCACCGTGTCCATCGGGATGGGCAGCACCTTGCCGTCCGCACCCTTGAAGCGCAGCTCACTTTTTTCCAGCGAGACGGCCTCACCCTGGCGGGAGGTGCCGTCCAGCATCCGCACCTCGCCTGCCCGGGTGCCGGTCAATCCCAGGGCGGCCCAGGCCATCACTGCCAGCCAACCGGCCGGCCGCCCGCCTGCCAGGCGGCCCTTTACTTCCTTGCGCATGCGTCCATCCAGGTGCGTCGTCGTGGTGTCGTGGCCCGCGGGCCTTGCTCGTCAGGGGTTCTTGCGCCCGGCTCCGGGCGAGGCCTCGTTCAGCTTCTTGAAGTAAAGCTCCAGGGTCTCCCGGTATTTGGCCGGAGCCCGCGCGGCCAGATCGCGCATGGCTTGGGCACGCTCGCGGTCCGGCAGCTTGCCCCAGATCTCCGCGATCTCCTTGGCCTTCTTGGTGTCCACATCCCCCGATCCGGAGGGACCGCCCGGCATGCTGTCCTGCTGCGGTTGGTTGGGTTGGGCGCTGCCCGGCCCCCCCTGGCCCTCCTGCTGCCCGCCGTTGGGGCAGTTCCCCTGGTTCGAGGCGGCGGCCTGCTTCTGCTGGTTTTCAGCTTCCTTGATCATCTCGTCCAGCCGCACCAGCACTTCCTTCTGGATGTCGCGGGTCTTTTTCCCACCCCGCTCGATCTCCAGGCGCTGGTGGATCTGTTCCATTTTCCTGGAGATCCAGCCCAGGTCCTTTTCCTTCCACCGGGCGATCTCCGCCTGCATCAGCGACCCCACCATCCGGTGACGCTCCGACAGGTCCGCCACATCCGCCAGCATCCGGTCCAGCGTGGCCTGCGCGTCCGGGCCGCGCACCAAAGCGTGTTCCGCCACCGCCTTCAAAAACAGATGGCTGCCCGGGTCGATCGATTGCTCCGGCCGGACCATCCGGAGCATTTCCAGGGTCTCGTCCTGGGCACCGCGGTTCGAAAGCACCCGCGCCGCCGCCAGGGCCACCGCGGCCCGCGCGAACAGCGGTTGCTTGTCATCCTTCAGCCACGCTGGTACCCCCTCCGGCAACGGCTTGTCGCTGTTCCGGGCCTGGTTCAGCAACTTGCCGATTTCCGGGTTTCCCAGGGCCAGGGTGTCCGCAATCTTGTCCGCCAGCGGTTCCATCGTCGACCAGATGGCGTCCAGTCGCGCCTTGTCCGCCTTGCCGCCACCCTCCGCCAGCAGCGCCTCGGCCTTGGCCCGTGCCTGGGCGGCATCCATCGAGCGCAATTGACCGAAGGTCAGCCCGTTGGTCGCGGGTCCCTTGGGTTGGCCCTGGTCGGCCCCCGTCGCGGCCGATGCGATCAACGCGGCCGCGGGTGCCGTGGCAAAAAGGACCCTGGCCAGTCGGCCGGTCAAATGGGTGTTGCTTGGCATCGTTCAGGTCTCCTGATCAGTCACTGGGCGCAGCCGGGGGCGTGGTTCACTGGCCCTTGTTGCGCCCGAGGGCCATGTCCTTCGTCACTTTGCCAATCTTGTCCTGCCGACGGCTCAGATCCTTCAGCTCAGCCCTCGTTTGCTCCAGGTCCGCCCGCTTGCGGGCATCCTTTTCCGAGGCCGGGTCGGGCAATTGCTCCGTGGCGAACTGCTTCGCGTACTGCTCCGTCCGCCGGTTGATCTGCGTCTGGACCGAGCGGATCATTTTCAGCTCGGCGATCTGGTCGATCAGCCGCTGGTCCTGCTGTTGCTGCTGCTGTTGTTGTTGCTGCTGCTGTTGCTGTTTTTTCTTGTCCTGGTCCTTGTTGTCTTCCCGCGCTTTTTTCAGGTTCTCGATCATCTCCTTCAGGTTGGCGATGATGTCGTCCTCGATGCGCAGGGTCTGCTCGCCCGCGTCTGTCCGCTTCAGGCGGTCGCGCGTCACCGCCATGTCATCGCGCACCTGGCGGAACACCTCGGCGAATGCCACGGCCGAGCCCTCCGCCTCGATCAGGCGGATCGTATCCTCCGCCTTCTTCACGATCTGTTCCTCCCGGTCCTGCAGTTCCAGGCCTTTCTGCTCGTCGGCGCGGTCGGGCCGCATATCCGGGCGTTTGGCCACGTTCTGCCCCAGGTCCACCGTACCCGCACGCACCTCGATCTGCATCCGCAGCATCTCGGCGCAACGGCCCTGAATCTGCGCCAGCACCCGCTCAATCTCCTCCTCGCGCAGTTGTTTCAGCAGTTCTTCCAGTCTCTTTTGGGCCTCCTTCAATTTCTCAAGCGCCTCCTCCTGCTCCTTGGTCGCGCCGGGGTTGTCCTTCTTCTCGATTTTCTTCTCGGCCTCGCGCTGGTTCTCTATCCCCTCCTGCACGCGCTTTTTCGCGTTGTCTTTCTCCTGCTGCTCAGGTGTCTGCTGGTCTTTTTGCTGCTGCTGGTCCCCGCCTTCCATGGGCTCGCCCATGTCCATCGGGTCAGACTTCTGGTCCTTGCCTTTGGAATCCTTGTTGTCCTTGTCTTTTCCGTCTTTTTGTTTTCCGTCTTTGTCTTTTCC
>CAWUOE010000340.1:0-4324 GCA_963923355.1 uncultured Gemmataceae bacterium
GGGCGGCCAGTTGGTCTGGGGGCGCATTGAGCAGGGAGTCCAGCAGCGACAGCCTGTCAGCCATGGCCTGGTGCCAGGGGTTTTCGGCGTTCAGCGAATCCAGGAGGTTTTGCACGGTACGCCGGGCTGCGGAAAACCTGCCGGCCCGGGCGTGGCAGAAAGCTGTTGCCTCTGCGAGGTAAGGGTCGGCCGGGGCGCCCAGGAAACGGAGCAGTTTCAAGGAATCGGTATCCACCGGGTAGGGGTGGAAGATTTCCGCATCTGCGCGCAGGAGGGCGGGAATCAGTGTTGCTTCCGGGTCAGCCTCGAGCCTGTCCCAGCGGGCCTCGCGGCCGGAGGCGTCGCGCAGGCGCCGCCCGAAGTTCAGGTGGAAGCCCACTTCGGGCGGCATGAACAGGGGGAAGGCGAAGGCGACCAGGGCAAATCGGTCCGGCTCGACCCCGGAATGATCACAACAGAAACCGGACAGCAGGCCCTCCCGGACAGGCCGGTGGAGGAACCATCCGGACCACTGGTAGCCGGGCAGGCTGGGGAGAACCCTCCGAGCGAGGCCCTCCCATTGAATTTTTTTCACGGATGCAGGCTCAGGATGGGAACGAAGCCGCACCCGGGCAGGTGGCCGCGGATGGCTTGAACGTGGAAGGGGTTGGTTTGCCTGCGGCGGGTCTTGAGCAGGTAAGCGCGGACCGGCGCGGCGGGATGGCCGGCCACCAGGTCCATGCGGATGGAGCCGGGCGTGGCGCGGAGGACCACCTTGCCATCGAGGTAGGATACTTCTGTGGTGAGGAGCCCGCCATTGAGATTGGACACCCGGGACAGAAAATTTTTGGCTTTCCCCCGGCCATCGGCGGGGCTTGCGGGAGACTCACCTGGAATTTGGAACATGTCGGCACCGGTTTGGTCGGAATGGTTCATGCCTGGTCGACTCTCCGGGGACCAAGGGGTCATCGGGAGGGAATGGCGCCAGGGGCCGAATGGTTACCCCTTGCGCGGACCGTTGAGCAGCCAGCCGATGGGGGTTTGGCGCACCAGGAGCTGGTAGGTGGCCAGCAGGATCAGCGTGACTGACAAAGCGACGAGCCCGAACTTGAGGTCGGCTGGCAACGGCCAGTCGCGGACCAAGCCCTGCAGGGCAAAGACCGGCACCATGTGGATGAGGTAGCACCAGTACGAGGAGTCGGAGAGGTAGCGGACAGCCGGTGATTCCGAACCCAGATAACGGTGGAAAAGGCCCATGAGGCCGGCGATCATGAGCCAGCAGTAGGCAGTCTGGAGCGGGACATCGAGCCAGCGGTTTCCCATGGCAACCATCCCGCCCGGCAGCAGCAGGAGCAGGGCAACCGCGAGGCAGGCGGGCCACCAGCCACCGAGGCGGTCGGCGCCCGCCGCGTGGGAGTAGTAGAAGGCCCCGAAGAAGAAGTAGACCGCGTAATGCACCAGCAGGTGGGGCGCGGGGATCCAGCCGCTGGTGGTGTCCGGCCCGAACCCGGGGCCGCCGATGTGCATGGGGATGTTGGTGGCCAGGCTGAGCGCCACCGCGATGAGGGTTCCGGACCCGAGGCCGAGCCTGGCGACACCGGTGAGGCCGGGGAACAGACCGGTGCGCGCGGCGATGGCGTAGAGCGCCAAGAGCCAGCAGAGGTCCCACAAAAACCAGAGGTGGCCGAATACGCCGGTGTAGATCAGGTGCACCTGACCGTCGCCCCATGGCACTTTCCAAAAGTCGGCCGCGAGGAATTCCTGGTAACGGTCGAGCCAGGTTGCGGCTTTGGGCGACTTGGATGCTGGCGGCTTGGCGGCTTCGGGGTCGATGCCGGTGCGCTTGGCCAGCAGTTCCCGGACGCGGGCGCGACCCTGCTCGACCTGGGGCCAAGGCCCGGCGGGGATACCGATGGAGCCGGTGAGGCCGCGGGTGAATTCCTCGTCGGCGCGGGTGAGTTCGAGCGGGGTGGCGCCGGAACCGTTTTTGGCCAGGGGATCGGCCCCGCGATCGAGCAACAGTTCCGCGACGGGGGGCTTGCCGACCAGTGCGGCGGCATGCAGGGGCCTGCTGCCGGAGCGGTTGACCGAGTCTGGGTCGACACCGCGGTCGAGCAGCAGGCGGACAATGTCGGCGTGCCCGGCGTAGGCGGCGATGGTGATCAGCCGCATGCCGTGGTTCTCCTCGGCCTCGGAAGGATTGCCACCGGCCTGGAGGAGGTTGACGACCTCCTCGGTTTCTCCGGCGCGGACCGCCTGGACCAGATCGCTGTCTGGGCGGGGACCTGCGGGGGGATTGACCTTGCCGATGACCCAACCGGTGAGGGGCTGGATGGTGGCAAGCCCGAGCAGGCAGGGGATGAGGATGCGGAGGGCGCGGTTTTTCAGCATGCCGGCGACCCCGCGGCGGCGGCAAAGCATGGCGGTGAAGAAGCCGCTGACGAGGAAGAAGAGTTCCATCCTGAAACCGTGGACGCCGGTGGTGAGCACGCCCAGCCAGGGGGCCGAGCGGCTGTCGCGGATGATCCACGGGCTGCCGGTGAAGGAGAGGGCGGCGTGCAGCAGGACGCCCAGGAACATGGCGAAGGCGCGCAGGGCGTCGAGGTCGTGGCGACGGCCCGGGCTTTGCCGGAGGAGTTCGCGGGTGGTGTCCATCAGGATTCCTCGGGGCTTGTTCGGATCATGGTTTCAGGCCGGCCAGCACGGCGGCGCAGTTGACGCGCCCGGCCTGCACATTTTCGATGCCGAGATCGATCCCCGCGTTTCGCATCACCCGGCGGCAATCGCGTTCGGCATCAGCGGTCCAGGGGGCGGCCGCGTGATCGAGCGCCGTCTTGCCATCCTTGCCGCGGCGGCCCGGGTCGGCGCCGAGGCGGAGGAGCAGGCGGACCATGTCCACCCGCCCCAGGTAGGCGGCGGCGATGAGCGGAGTGGCCCCATCGGCGGCGGGGGAATCGGTCCGCGCGCCACGGGAGGTGAGCAGCGGGACAATCCCGGTCCGGCCATGGATGACCGCCAGCAGCAGCGGCGAGGCACCGGACCCCGGCTCCGTCGCGTTGACATCGGCCCCGGTGTCGAGGGCGGCGCGGGCGGCGGACAGGTTGTCTTCCAGGATGGCGGCCCACAGGTCTGGATCTGCCCAGGGGAGTGTACCGGGCTTAGCGGAGCCGCGGGCGCCGGCTGCCTCGAGGGCGGCCCGGGTGATCCGGCCGCGTTCCCTGCCGCCGACGGAGGGTAGATGCGTGACATCCACGGGGAGCAGGCCATGGCTGTCGGGAATATCGTGGCGGGCGCCCGCGGCGAGAAGCAGGTTGACCATATCAACATGTCCTTGGCTTGCGGCCCAGTGCAGCGGGGTGGCGGCATGGAGGTCGAGGGCTCGCGCATCGGGATCGGCGCCACGGTTCAGCAGCGCGGCCGCCAGATCGAGGTGGTTTTGGCGCGCCGCGTAATGTAGGGCGGTGCCGCCCGTGTCGGCCTCGCCGGGCAGCACGAGGGCGGCGTTGACATCCCGTCCGCGGTCGAGGGCGAGGAGGACACCCGGCAGGTCGCCGTCGCGTGCCTGATTCCAGAATGCGGCAGGATCGTTCTTGATCTGGGCGGGCACGGGACGACCACAGCCCGGGGCCAGCAAGGCACCCAGGCAAATCCCCAACGGCAGCAGGCTGCTGTGCGGTGTCATTTATGCGGTCCCGCGGGTGTAGCCGCGGGTCCGGGCAGGAGTTCGACCGATTCGATCTCAACCGTGTTGTCGGGGAGGCGGGACCCGGCCCACCAATCGACCATTTCCATCGCCTCGGGAGACGATTGCAGGCCCTGCATCCGGGGCTGCAGCGCGGAGACCGGCACCTCGGCGGTGAAGCTGCCTGCTGGGCCGGCGATGGACGGTGTGGGGATGAACCGAGCGGAGTAGGGGCCGGCCAGGCCGCCGCCGCTGTGACGCGCGGTCACGCCGACGAAGACCTCGCGGCCGGGATGGCTGGAACCGCGCACCAGGAATTTGGCGCCTGGGGAGAGGAGCACAGGGCCCGTCGAATCGGCCGGGGGTTGGAGGGAGCAGACCTGCAGCAGGACCGGAGCGGCTTGGCCCGGGGGCTCGAACGGCACGGAGGTGACCCTTGGCGGGCGATTGGCGTTCCCGGGATTCCAGATGCCACGGGACAGTTGGTCGCGCAGGGTTGGTCGCCAGGCGGTGACGGGTGCGGTGGTGGGGCGGCTGGACAGTTTTTGCCGGTGATCGGCCGAGGCCACGGCGCTGTGGCGGGCGGGGACCTCGGTGGCGCTGCCATCAGACAGCCTTTCCATGTGGACGAGGCCCTCGGTGACCTCGAGGCGGGTGGATGCC
>CAWUOE010000341.1:0-4318 GCA_963923355.1 uncultured Gemmataceae bacterium
AGATAGCGTAGCGTCTCGTGGGCTCGGAGATGTGTATAAGAGACAGGATAGAACGCCGGGGTCATGTCCAGGTGTGTGGTCTTGCGCAGATACTCCACCACCAAAGGAGTGGTCCCGCCCAACACCCCCATCGACAGATTGAAGCCAAGGCTCAGTACCGTGCAGCGCACGTCCTTGGGCAACAGCGCGCATAGCGCTGCCGGGCTAGCGGCCATGAAGGGAACCAGCAACACCACGAACACCAGCTCCGCCAGCAGGTCCACCGACGCGCTGTGGTGGTGCATCAGATGGAACAGCGGGTATGCCCCCGCCAGGATACCCAGCGTGCTCACCCACAGCATCCGCAGGGGCCCCACCAGGTCCGCCAACCACCCGCACGCCGGGATCAGCCCCAGCATCACCGCCATGCTCAGTGTGTTGATCTCCAGCGCCCGGTTGGCCTGCAGGTGGTCCACCTCCTGCAGCCAGGTCGCCAGATAGACAAAGATGGTGTAAAACCCGATCGCCGGCATCACATTCAGCAGGACCACACGCACCACATCCAGCTTGTGCCCCGCCAGGGCCGACTTCAGGGGCGATTCACCCCCGGCTTTCGGTTGGGGATGGTCAGCCTCGGGATTGTGCCGCCGGATCCACAGCCCCACGAAGGCGAGCAGCAACCCCACCGCCTGCGGCACCCGCCAGCCCCAAGACTCCAGTTGCTCCTGGCTCAGCAGGTTGGTCAACAGTGCCCCCACGGCGGACCCGAGCAAAATCCCCCCCGAGGCGCCAAACGGCGCGAAACTGCCGGCCAATGCCTTGTGTCGGGCCGAGGCATGCTCCACCAGATAAACGATCGAGCAGGTGTGTTCGCCGCCCACCGACAATCCCTGCAGTACCCGGCACAGCACCAGCATCACGCCTGCCCCCGCGCCGATCATGGCATGCGTGGGCAGGATGCTGATCAGAAAGGTGGGTAACGCCATCAGCAGCACCGAGGCGGTCAGCGCGAACGCCCGCCCCTTTCTGTCCGCCAGTTGACCGAAAAGCAGCGCCCCGAAGGGCCGCGCCAAAAAACCGGCCGCAAAGGCGCCAAACGCCGCGATCACTGATGAGATTTCATCCTCCGCGGGAAAGAATTGCTTGCCGATGATGGCCGCGAAAAACCCGTACACCCCGAAGTCATACCACTCGAGCGTGGTGCCCACGGTGCCGATCAGCACCTGTTTCACCGGGAATCGGTGCGTCGGATGGTCGGACTGGGGTTTTATGGCGGCCATGGCGTCTCCGGCGGAAAAAGGAATGCGCCATTTCACAAAAGCCCGGACGCCGTGGCAAGGGTCAAGCCCGCCACGGCGCCTCGGTTTGCCACGGGTAGTGTCTCAGGCCAGCTTCCGCACGATGTCGATCGCCGTGATCACCCCAACCAGCACGCCCGATCGGTCCACCACGAAAACCTGGTGCACCTTCAGTTTCTGCAGTTCCTGCACCACTTCCAGCGCGGGCGTGTCCGGCTGCACGCAGAAGACCGCCGGCGTCATGATGTCCTCCACCAGCGCCAGGTCCACCTCCTCCTCGGTGAATCCATCCGGAAGCATTTCCGTGGGCTGGTGCGCCAAATGGGTACCATGCTCCCGGTCATGGTTCAGCACATCCCCTTGCGTGATCACCCCGATCGGCCGCCCCGCCTCGTCGATCACCGGCGCGGAGTGGTACCCCTTGTCGGTCATCAGGGCCACGGCTTCCGCCACGGTCGCCTTGGAGCGTAATGACACAATCCCCGGCCCCATCAGGTCCTTGGCGGTCTGCGCCTGCAGGCTCGGGCCAATTTTGCTGTAGCTGGGCATGTTCCTTCACCTCCGCGCCAGTTCAATTCGGACATACATGTCATTTTACCCATCACCTCACTCACTAGGTTGTAAGTGCTCAAAAAAAGTCCGCATCACGAGATTCAAATGGACCCGGTGCCCCATGCCTGAAAAGGACCTCTGACTTTAGCGAGTGTCCGCCCATACCTGCCGGGCATAGGTGCATGAAAAGCGTCTCCACCACGGTTCCACCAAAGCAGAAAGCCGGGACAGGTGTCCCGGCTTTCTGCGGCTGGAAATGAGAAGAGGCTAGTTGGCCAGGGGTGCGGCGATGTTGACCGCCCCGTCAAACCCGGGGAACAGATTCCACTCTTTCTCGATCTCTTGAGTTTCAAAATCAATCTGCAGCACACCGGTCCCGCTCCACCACTCGGGGGGGGTGTCAGAGGTCAGGTCAGGTCCACCCGGCAAGGGGCGTCCCTTGTGAGACTCGTAATAGTTCCGCCATTCCTCCGCGTTGTCGAAAACAGAGGCCCTGCCACCCACCGGGGCGACCACCAAACTGTTTTTGCCGGTGGCTGGATCGGTAACCGCTGAAACATTGATCCCGCGGTTGATCACCCGGGAATCCGCCGGGTAATCCATATAGGGATAGAAAGCTTTCACCACCCGGTCAGAATGGCCGTCAAAAACCACCACCGTGGGTACCGCTCCCTCCAGCGACCCGGTCACCACATCATCCAAACCATCACCGTTCACATCGGTACAGGTGACGCTGACTCCTCCCCGGTAACCAGAATCAAAGGCGTAGTAGCTGGAAAGCAGGTTGAAACCGGCCCCAGTATCACGCAGTTGCCAGGTGGTCACATTGGGCGTGGTGCCGGCCCCGGAAGCGATGGCCATATCCAGCAGCCCATTGCCGTCCAAGTCGCCCATGCTCATCCGGATGCCACCCCGGTAGCCGGGGTCGAAGGCGTAGAAGCTTTCGATCACGCTCGGGGTACCTTGGGCGATTGAACGTCCCGAGAAGAGCACCACATTGGGTGCGCCGTTTTCCGCCACACCGACTCCAATGTCCGAATACCCGTCACCATCCACATCCCCGGCGCTGATCACAATCTTGCCCAGGTAACCGGGGAAGGAATAGAAGCTTGCGATCACGTGCTGATCCGCACCATCCCGTACGGTGATATGTGAGGGCGACCCGCTACCTGCGGGGGCGGTCACATAGTCGGCGATTCCGTCTCCGGTGACATCCGAGACCGTCGTCACCACCCCGCCAAGGTAATTCTCGTAAGCAATGAATGAAGTTTTGGCCTCGCCCGTGGCGGAATCCACAATGTTCACCTGCGCCGGCCCGCGGGCGGCTACAGCACCCACCAGAACCGGTTCCAACGGGGCATCACCAACAAGGACAGAAAGGCTTATTCTGTCGTTGAAAGTCTCGACTTTGTCCCCCACCTGGACGGTCACCTCGATCGACATTCCCATGTCGTAGGTGCCCGACTCGGTGAATACCCAGTTGATCTGTGCGAGCGACTCAAGCCCCTTCAGATCGGTGACAAAGCAGTCCGTGTCGGGGGAAACACCCCCATCCCGGGTGTTGAACCACACCTGGTCCGGTTCGGAAAACAGGAACAGGTCTCCCCGGACCTGGGCGCTGGCATCGTCAGCCTTATCACCTTTTGTGAATGCAAACTTGTCCAGACGAACAGTGATCTGCGCGCTGTCCAGGATCCCCCGCAGCCCATGCAGCGAGTTCCAGTCACGCGGGACCAAATCCACAATTTCAGGCAGGTTCGGCAGCACAAAGTCCGGGTTGTCGACCCAATCCGGTGGCAACTCCCCAATCAGGTCATCTACTGGGATGTCACCAGGCGCCCAAGGCTGGGAACCATCGGGGAATAGTTCACCGAGCCAGTCGTCCCCGAGCTCAGGGATGGCCCGGCTAATGGACGCCACTTCCTCAATCGGGGGTGGCAGGGGAACACCATGACCACTGCCACCGTCTCCACCGGTACCGCCATCACCGGGCGACTCGACGGGACTGTTCTCATTCACCAGCCAAACTTCCTGTTTGGCCGGAAGTTTCAACAGGCTGGCCACCTCGGCGCTCGGCAAGGTCTTGAACCGGTTGCCAATCCGCAAAAAACCGCTCCCGTCATCGTTGCCGGAAATGGCGCCAAAAAATCCATTTTCAATTTGCGAATAAAAGCCACCGTCTTCAGGTGGCTGGTATTCCCCCGGGGGCTCAGGGGGCAGGGCATCCACCGGGGGAGGCTGATCCACTGGAAAATCATCCAAGGGCAGCGGTGCCACCGTGGGGGTCAATCGATTTTCCAGCCGCTCCAAAGCCAGCCGGACCTTCCTGCCACCCATGCTGTGAGCCATTATGATAGCCCTCTATAGCGGAAATTATTAGAATGACCCACTTCTCTTGTAGGTTTCTTTTTCGGAAGTTGCAAGCAATCTTGAAGTCAAAAATGAAAAATTTCTGAAACTTCACAATCCATGCAAGGATTTTCGGCCCA
>CAWUOE010000342.1:0-4303 GCA_963923355.1 uncultured Gemmataceae bacterium
CTGCCAAGGGAAACACCGTCTTCCTCTCCTCCCACTCCCTCGATGTGGTCGAACAACTCGCGGACCGAATCGGTATCATCCTGGGTGGAAAACTGATCGGCTGCGGCACCCTGGCTGAACTTCGCGATCAGGCATCCCACAGCGGGCCCCTCGAGGACGTGTTCCTGAAGCTGACCCAACCCGATGAGCAACCCACCGGGATGGATGCGATATGAATGTCATCCCGGGCCTTGATGTCTTCGCCAGGCTGAAATGGCGCCTCACCCGCAACCAGTTGCGGGGCATCCGCAGTGAGAACTGGGTACGCCCGGCCAGCATTGCCTTCTCCAGCTTGCTGGTGTCGGGTTTCGGCTTCGGCACCAGCTTGGCCGGATTCGCCTTCTTGCGCCAGCAAAAGTTGCCCCTGGGGGGGGATATCGTCGGCCTCCTGCTCGACCTTTTCTTTCTCACGCTGGCAACCCTGCTCTGCCTGTCCACCGGCCTCATCCTGTTCGGTAGCCTGTTCGATTCACCGGAGGCTTCCTTCCTTCTGGCCAAACCGATGCCCGATGACCGGACATTTGCCCACCAGTTCGCGGGTGCCCTGATCTTTTCCAGCGCCGCTCTCATTCTGCTGGCGTTGCCGCTGTTGGTGGCCTATGGCCTATCCGTCCGGGCCGGCTTCCTTTATTACCTGCTGTTACCGGCCTACTTTCTGTCCATACCCCTGCTCCCCGGTTCCTTGGGCGCCATTCTCTGCCTCACCCTGGTGCGCTGGATTCCCAGAAGGCGCAAGGAGGCCCTGGCAGCTCTTGCCATTCTCATCACTTTGGGTGCCCTTCTATGGATCGGCTTGGGCCTGCGCAATCTTCGTTACGCCCGCTCAGGTGATGAGGAGGTACTCAACGAGGTGCTGGGCCATGTGCGCTTCGCCTCGGCTGCCTGGTTGCCAACCCACTGGCAATCGCAGGGTTTGCGCCAGGCTGCCCGCGGGCAGGTGGAGCCTGCGTTGCGTTATCTGGCACTCACACTCTCCACAGGTTTCATGGCCTTTTGCCTCGCGGCGATGGTCGCCAGGGCCTGGTACCGTATCGGGGTCGACCGGCTCAGCCAGCAGGAGCGGAAGCAGAACATTTCACGTTTCCGCTGGCTCGATACCCTTCCTCGCTGGGTACCTGGCTTGAGCGGTCAGGAGCGCGCCCTCTTGTTGAAGGATTTTCGCACCTTCCGGCGTGATGTCCGCCAATGGGGCCAGGGGTTGCTGTTTCTGGTGATGCTCGCGTTTTATTTCTCGTCGTTGCGGCGGATGTTTCCAGGAGATATTCCCACCTCCTTCCGCAACGGACTAAGCCTGCTGAACTTGGCCGTGGTGGGCATGCTCCTTTGCGCCTCTTGCGGGCGTTTCGTCTTCCCTCTGGTCAGCTTGGAAGGTCGCCGGGTCTGGCTGCTCGGTCTGACACCCATCTCCCGCCTGCACTGGGTCCGGGGCAAATACTTCTTTTCACTGATGCTCTGCTTGTTGTTCGCCTTGCCGCTGGTTGCGCTCAGCGATTCCATGCTGGAGTTGCCTCCAGGCGCCTGGGTGGTCCACCAGGTCAGCGCCATTTACTTGGCCAGCGGGCTCAGTGGATTGGCCGCCGGTCTCGGGGCTGTCTGGCCCAGCTTCCAGGAGAAAGACCCATCCCGAATCGCGGTGGGATACGGTGGCACACTCAGCCTGGTGATCAGCCTCACCTTCCTCCTGGGCTGCTTGGCCATTTCCGCCTTGCCATGGCATATCGCCCACGCGGTGGGTCTGGAGCGATTTCCGGTTTGGGGTTGGCCAGTCACCATGGCCGGCTTGGTGATGGGGGGCATCCTAGCCGGAACCGCAACACTCTTCCCGCTTCATGCGGGAAGAGTGCGGCTGGATGCGATGGAATTCTGATGCTTAGCGGCCCAGGGCTTTCAACACCTCCCCGGCAACGAAACGGTTCCCCGCGTCATTCAGGTGAACCCGGTCGGAAGTGAGAATCCCAGCGTCCTTGTTGTCCGGGTTGTTTTTGGCAACATGGTCCAAAAAAGCCCGTCGCAGATCGCACAGCCCGGTGTTCTTTTCCTTGGCCAGCTTGCGGGTGATGGCCGCGTATTGATCCAGTTTCGCGTCCAGCTTGTTGGCCCCATCCTTCTTCTCGCCGATCAGGCTGGGCGTGGCCAGCACCACCCGGGCGCCTGTCGCCTGAATCTTTTCGACAATTCCACCCAACCCCGATTCAAACCTTTCCGGAAGCGTACCTTTGGCGGGGTCGCTCTCACCGTGCCACACATCGTTGATGCCGATATAGATCACCACCACGGTCGGTTTCTTATTGAGCACATCGCGCTCAAGTCGTTTTTCGAGGTCTGGCACCTTGTTGCCGCTGATTCCCGCGCCGATCACCTCCACCTTCAGGTCTTTGGCTTCCTTTTGCAGCTCTTCACGCACCAAACTTACGTAGCCTTTCGGCCCCGCTCCGGCCTGAGTGATCGAATCTCCCAGGAATACAATTCGGTCCATCGACTTCAAAGGGGTCACGGCATTCTGCGCCAAAACCGAACTGCTCATCCATGCCATCCCCAATAGCCACAGCCACAATCTTTTCATCGTTTTGTCCCTCGGGTTGATCCAGTTTTGGGGTAGTGCTCCCAATACACCGCGCTCGCATCCTAAGTCGGTTCCTGAATACTGTCCACCAAGTGGCCAGGCTACTACCGCAACGGGATCAGGTCGAAAAAAAACAGTACGGCTGCCCGCCGACGCGGCACGCCTTTGGCCTTGCCGATCAAGCGCCCGTTCTCCCGGACATCCCCATCGGCATCGATCTTGCCGACCAACCGACCATCTTTGCGGACATCACCATCCGCCTCCACTTTTCCCAGTAACCGCCCGTTGGCACGCACCGAACCGTCCGCTTCTATTTTCCCCACCAGCCTTCCGTTCACGCGGATATCCCCGTCTGATTCAAATTTGCCGGCCAATCGGCCGTTCACACGCACGTCACCATCGGGGTCCACCCGCCCCACCAGTCGTCCATCCACGCGAATATCCTGGGCCCGGACTTGGCCAAGGGACAAACAAAAACAAACAGCCAGAACCAGCCCCTTCAGGTACCCCTGCCCGCTTGCAATCCACATGACCCCCACCCTCCTGCCTCATCCCTCGGAAATCAGTTTCCCGGGGCCAAACGGCTCCAATCCCAAGGACAGTTTCGCACTGATTCAGGTTTCTTCAACCATGAGATTGTGCTATACTTTCATTGCTAAACACCCCGCAGTCGGTTCTCCGACAAGGTTTCGCCAGCCCTAGGGAATTCCCCATGAAACCCGCAAACCAATCCGGTTGGAACCGCCGGTCCGTGATGCAGGTGGGTTTTTCCAGCTTCCTGACAATGGGGCTGCCCTCACTGGGCCTCGCTGCGACGGCAAAACCCAGGGCCAAGTCAGTCATTCTGGTTTTTCAAACTGGCGCCCCCAGCCATATCGACACCTTCGATCCCAAGCCAGACAGCCCTGTGGAAGTCCGCGGGGAATTCGGCGTGGTCAAAACCAGCCTGCCCGGGGTTCATTACGGCGAGCACCTCCCACTCTTGGCTGCGCGCGCGCATCGCCTCACCACCGTTCGCAGTTTCAGCCACAAGGACAACAATCACACCGCCGCCACCCACCACATCATCACCGGCGCCTTGCAGCCCGGGGTACGGTTCGACAAACCCCTCTCGCGCGATGACTGGCCCTGCTACGGCGCAGCGGTTTCTTATTTTTCCCCAGCGCCCTCAGGTATACCCACAGCCGTCACCCTGCCCACCTTTCTGGCGGCCGGTCCGCTGGTTTGGCCTGGCCAGCATGGGGGCTTTCTGGGCCCCCGCCACGATCCGTGGCAGATCACCCAAGATCCGTCCCGTCCCAATTTCAGGGCGGCCAACCTCACACTGCCCGCAGGCCTTTCCGTCACCCACATGCGCGACCGCATGGAATTGCTCACCTCCATCAACTCTGCCCAGGACGAATTGCTGCAGCTTTCCGAAAGCCGACGCCTCTCCCAGCAACAACAAAAAGCCGCCGAGGTGCTGGGCAGCGGCGCGGTGGCCGAAGCCTTCGATCTGAAGCGAGAGCCCGAGAAAACCCGCGATCGCTACGGTCGCCACTCTTTCGGCCAGTCCCTGCTGCTGGCTCGCCGGCTGGCTCAGGCTGGGGTGAAAGTCATCCAGGCCAACATGGGTCCCGTCCAGAATTGGGACAGCCACGAAAACAATTTCAAGCGACTGAAAAACGACCTGTTGCCCCCACTCGATCGGGCCGTCTCGGC
>CAWUOE010000343.1:0-4291 GCA_963923355.1 uncultured Gemmataceae bacterium
ATGGGGTGATCCGGCGCCCGCGGGCGCCATCTGCCCGCAAGCCGTTCAGGGCCAGGCGGTTACAGCCCGGTGCCTTGCCGCCCAAGGCATTTCCGGATCCGCGCGGGAGGGGTTTTGCGGTCAACTACCGCAACTACCTCAACTCCCGCAACACCCGCGGGGGGGTGCGGCAGTTGCGGGAGTTGGATTGGGAATTTCAACTACCGCAACTACCGCACCTCCGCAACACCCGCAGGGGGGGGTGCGGCAGTTGCGGTAGTTGACCCGCCAGCCGTTCCGATGGGGTGATCCGGCGCCCGCGGGCGCCATCTGCCCGCAAGCCGTTCAGGGCCAGACGGTTACAGCCCGGTGCCTTGCCGCCCGCGGCATTCCCGGATCTGCGCGGGAGGGGTTTTGCGGTCAACTACCGCAACTCCCGCAACACCCGCGGGGGGGTGCGGCAGTTGCGGTAGTTGACCGTTTGCAGGGTTCCAAAAAAAACACCCCCGCCGGATCGGGCGGGGGTGCGGCAGAAACCGGTGGGCGACGGGTCAGGCGGTGGCCTGCTCCAGGGCCTGGGCCTTTTTCTTGTCCTCGCGGAACAGGGCCAGGAAGACGGCCAGGGCGGCGAACACGCCCAGGCTGGGGATGAGCCAAATCATTTTCCAGTTGCGGGTGGTGAAGACGCCGTTTGCCGTGTGCTTGGGGTCCAGCGCCTTGGCGTGGGCCTCTTCCAGCAGGCGGGCGGCGCGGTTGCCCAGATCCTTGCCCAGGTCCTTCTGCAGGGCATCCACCAGCTTCGGGTTGCGGGTGGCGGCATCCTCGGCACTGCCCAGGCCGGCCAGCACCGGGATGTTGCGCTTCTTGCGCTCTTCCTCGGTGATGGGGCTGGCGATGGTGCCGCCCAGGGCGGTGGCGACATCGTGCAGGAACACGCCCCTGTCGTCCGCCTTCATCTCCTGGTTGGTGGCCTTCAGGAAGCCGTCGACCACCTGGGTGACCTTGGCCTCGCCGCCCACCTCGTTGAACAGGGTGTACTTGTCGACGATCACGCCGCTGATGGTGTTGCCCAGCCACATGCCCAACCCGTAGGTGAGGAAGGTGAACAGGGCCTGGCCGCTGGCGCGGACCTCCTTGGGGGCGTTGTTGTCCACATGGATGAAGCCGGCGGCGAAGAAGAAGTCGAAGCAGATGCCGTGCAGGGCGAGTGTGGCGATGACCAAAAAGGGGCCCACCGCGGCCGACTCGCCGCCGGAGCCGAAGGCGAACAGCAGGTAGCGCAGGCCCCAGGCGAACATGCCGATGGCCAGCACCCACTTCATGCCCAGGAAGTACAGGCAGGCGCCCAGGAACGGCAGGATGAGCATCTCGGCGACCTGGCCGATCGCCATCACCGGGGCGACGCTGTCGGGCCGCATGTCAGCCGGCAGCTTGGGCAGGATGGAGTCCGCCAGGTAGTTGCCGGTGAAGCCGTAGTAGAAGGCCAGCACGATGGTGATGACAAAGCTCACGCCGAAAAAGATCGCGAAGGAGGGATCCTTCAAAAGGCCCAGCGCCTTGATGGCGGGCAGCATCTCGCCGGCCTTGCCGGTGGGCGGGGTGGCCGGCAGCAGGAACGAGAAGAAACCCAGCACGATGGACAGGCCGCCGGCCAGGTAGAGCGGGTAGGCGGTGGCATCGACTGTGGTGCCCGGCTCCAGCTTGATCAGGTGCGGCAGGACAAAGCCCACGAACAGGCCCACGACGATCCAGCCGATGGTGCCGAAGGTGCGGAGGATGGGGAACCAGACGGTGCCGTTGGGCACGTGGCTGAAGGTGATGGAGTTGGCCAGCGCCAGCGTGGGGGAGTAGAGCAGGGCGTACAGCAGCGCGATGGTGTAGAACGCCTCGGGATTCGTTCCCACCACCGGCAGGATGAGCAGCAGCACGCCACCCACCAGGTGGAGAATGCCCATCAGCTTCTCGGAGTTGAAATACCGGTCGGCGATGGCGCCCACGATCATGGGCGAGAAGATGGTGCCCAGCGCCATGGTGCCGTAGATGGCGCCGATCCACGCACCGGAGAAGCCGAGGCCCTTTTCGAGGTAGACACCCAGGGTGACGAACCAGGCGCCCCAGACGGCGAACTGGAGGAACATCATCACGCCCAGCAGGATGACATTCACCGGTGTCATGGCCAGTTTGCCCAGGCCGAAGCTTTGGGGGGGAGGATTCGCCATCGTTGTTGACTCCACAGGAGAAGGCTGAACGGTTGGGGTAAGTTGGGCTGGCTGAGTGTTGTTTTATGAAATCAGCTTCCGGGCGATGGCGTCCACATCGTAAACGCAGCCGCCCCAGGTTCCCCCCGAGGCCTGCTGGAGCAGGGCCCACAGCCGGGTATCGTCCGGCAGAAGGGGATCGCAGGCAAGGTCTTTCCGCGCCATGCGGGCCGCCAGCAGGGCGTTGCCGCGCTCAGGACTGGTCTGACCCGCAGGGTCACCCGTCTGGCCGACCAGATCCACCGATCCGGCCAGCTCCCGCGTGTCCACCACCACCCGGACCAGGTCGCCGTCAACCAGTTTGCCCACCGGTCCGCCCGCGAGCGCCTCGGGCCCGACATGGCCGATGCAGGCCCCGGTCGACACCCCGGAGAACCGGGCATCGGTGATGAGGGCGACATCCTTGCCCCAGGGCAGGTGCTTCAGGGCGCTGGTGATCTGGTAGGTCTCCTCCATGCCCGAGCCCAGCGGCCCGCGGCAGATGAGCACCAGCGTGTCGCCCGCCTGCACCCCGCCCGACTTCACCGCCTCGATGGCGGCGCGCTCGGTCACGAAGACCCGGGCCGGGCCGGTGTGGCGGTAGACCCCGTCGGGGCCCAGCTTTTTCGGGTCGATGGCGGTGGCCTTGATGACGGAGCCCTCGGGGGCGAGATTGCCGGTGGGGAAAACCACCGTGCTGGTCAGGCCGGCGGCGCGGGCCTCGGCGGGGGAGTAGATCACGCGGTCGGGGTCGACGCCGTCCTTGCGCACCAGCATCTCGCGCATCGCGGCGCGGCGGGCGCTGTGCTGCCACCAGTCGAGCACCTGATCGAGCGTGTGGCCGGTGACGGTTTTGACCGACAGGTCGAGCAGGCCCAGCTCGCGCAGGTGCAGCATCACCTCAGGCACGCCCCCGGCCAGGAACACCCGCACCGTGGTGTGGCCGGCGGGGCCGTTGGGCAGCGCGTCCACCAGCCGGGGCACGGCCTTGTTGACGCGGATCCAGTCCTGCACGCCGGGGCGGGGCAGCCCGGCGGCGAAGGCGATGGCGGGGATATGCAGCAGCAGGTTTGTGCTGCCGCCGAACGCGGCATGGACCGCCAGCGCGTTGTTCAGCGCGCCGGGGGTGAGGATGTGCCGGTTGGTCAGCCCCGCGGCCCGGAGCTGGGTGAGGGCGCGGGCCGAGGACCGGGCCAGTTCCAGCCAGACCGGCTGGCCCGACGGCGCCAGCGCGGCGTGCGGCAGCGTGAGGCCTAGGGCCTCGGCCACCACCTGGCTGGTGGCGGCGGTGCCCAGGAACTGGCAGCCGCCCCCGGGGCTGCCGCAGGCGCGGCAGCCCATCTCGGCGGCCTCCTGCAGCGTGATGAGCCCCTGCGCGAAGCGGGCGCCGATGGTTTGCACCTTGCCGGCGTCCTCGGCATTCTCGGCGGGCAGCGTGACCCCGCCGGGAACCAATACCGAAGGAAGATCCGGAAAGGAGGCGAGGGCCAGCAGCATGGCCGGCAGGCCCTTGTCGCAGGTGGCCACACCCAGCAGCCCCCGGCGGGTGGGCAGGCTGCGCACCAGCCTGCGCAGCACCAGGGCGGCATCGTTGCGGTAGGGCAGGCTGTCCATCATCCCGGGCGTGCCCTGGGTGCGGCCGTCGCACGGGTCGGTCACGGCGGCGGCGAAGGGGATGCCACCCAGCGCGCGCAGTTCCTCCGCCGCGGCGCGCACCTGCAGGGCAACCTCCCAGTGGCCGGTGTGGTAGCCCAGGGCGATGGGTTCGCCGTTCTCGCCGCGCAGGCCGCCGGCGGTGCTGAGCAGCAGGTATTCGGGCCGGTTGAGTTCAGCCGGCTTCCACCCCATGCCCACATCCTGGGTCCAGCCGAAGAGGTCGCCGCTGGGGGCGTGGCGCAGCAGTTCGGGGGTGAGCGGGAGCGCGCCCTGCGGGCCGGGGCCGCGCGTGATCAGGTTCCAGGTTTCAGAGGGGCCGGCAAGAGCATCCAGCGAGGGCGCGGCGGGCAACCCGGGGGCGGTCATGGCCCGCTTCTGGCTCGCCACCCGGCCCGACACCGCGCTGTACAACTTCCTCC
>CAWUOE010000344.1:0-4290 GCA_963923355.1 uncultured Gemmataceae bacterium
TGCAGGGATTTTGTCACAACGTGTCTTGGCTACGAAGGCTTCGCGGATGGACCGGAACAGAAACCAGGTCCGTCGGCGGCGACCTTGCAGGCTGTGGGAATCATGGCATTGCATGATCTGGACCTGCAAAACTCGACCCGCTTGAAATCCGGTCTGCCCGATGAATTCGCGCGTCTGGAAAATCTGGCGGCCGATTTCGAAACGGTTCGGCTGGCTGCCGCCGCCTTTGAGGCTGGCAAAAAGACCCCCACAAAAAAGGATGCCTGGTTGGAGCTGATTGAAAAAGAGCAGGCGGCCTCCCGGGACAACAGCCGCGTGGTGGGCGGTGCCACGGCAGCCCGTTTGCGGTTGGGGGTTCAACTGAGCCCGAAGGAACGGGAGGACCTGGCCGGCCGTTTGCTGGCGGGCCAGAAGGAGGATGGCGGTTGGGCCCCATCAGCCAAGGAGCCCAGTGACCTGGATTCTTGCTACCGGGTGATGCGGGCCATCAAAATGCTGGGCGCCAAACCCAATGCGGAAAAACTGCGGGCCTTTGTCGCCTCCTGCCGCAATGCCGATGGCGGCTACGGTGTCGGCCAGGGCAAGCCCTCCTCGGTTTCCGCCACTTATCAGGCGCTGATTGTCCTGAGCTGGCTCGAATGACCGCCGATTCACTTTCTATTTCGGCGAATCTGGCGGTTGTCGCCCTTGGATCCAACCTGGGCGATCGGGCCGGCACTTTGGCCAGCGCCATCCGCGCGTTGGGCGACCGGGAAAATACCCAGGTACTGCGTGTCTCCCCCTGGTTTGAGACCGATCCGGTGGGAGGGCCGCCCGGTCAGCCCGCCTTCCTCAACGGGGCCGCCCTGATCGAGACAGGCCTGACTCCCGAAGGGTTATTGCAGGCCTTGCTGGCCATCGAACAGGCCCATGGCCGGGTGAGGACCGCGCAGGATGGCCCGCGCACGCTGGATCTGGACCTGCTTTTTTTCAATGACCGGGTGCTGCAGACGGCCGACCTGACGCTGCCGCATCCACGGATGCATGATCGCCGTTTTGTCCTCTACCCATTGTCGCAAATAGTGCCCGGGTGGCGGCATCCGGTGCTGGGCGGGACGGTTTCCGCGCTGCTTGCCGGGCTGGATGGCCTGACGGCCTTCGGTCCCACCCCCGTGCGCGAGTTGGCCGGCCAGACGGCGGTCGTGCTGGGTGCCAGCAAGGGGATAGGCCGTTGCATCGCGCAGGAATTGGCCCGGGCCGGGGCCCGGGTCGTTTGCCATGGCAGGGATGGGCCGCTGTTGGCCGAGACAGTCCGGCTGTGCCACCTGTGGGATGTGGAGGCCATGCCACTGGTGGCCGACCTGCTGCCTGAACAGGCGGGCAGGAATGTGGTGGAGCAAGCGGAAAATCTGGCCGGTCCCGTCCAGATCTGGGTGCAAAACGCCGGTGCCGACATCCTCACCGGGCCTGGCCCCTCTTGGAGTTTTGAGGAAAAATTGGCCCGACTCTGGGCGGTGGATGCACGGGCCACCCTGCTGGCCTGCAGGACCATGGCGGAACGGATGCGCGCGAGGGGTACTGGTTCCATCATCACCATGGGGTGGGATCAGGCTGATACCGGCATGGAAGGGGACAGCGGCAAACTGTTCGGCCTGATCAAGGGCGGGGTGATGTCGCTCACCAAGGCCCTGGCGCGGCACTATGCCCCGAATGTCCGTGTCAATTGCGTGGCACCGGGCTGGGTGAAGACATCCTGGGGGGAGAAGGCACCCGAAGGATGGCAGCGTCGTGCCATTGCCGAGACTCCCTTGGGCCGGTGGGGCACCCCGGATGACATCGCCCGGGCCGTCCGTTTCCTGGCGGGCCCCCAGGCTGAATGGATCACCGGCCAAATACTGCGGGTGAATGGTGGCGCGGTAAGGGCTTGAGGCTGCTTCCCAGATCAACTGGGATCAGTCACCATTCTTCCCAGATGTTGCCCAATTTCCGTTTGCCAGGTGCTTTGGCCATCTGGGGTCTAAGCCCGGGATGCGGCGCCAAGGGGGCTTGCGACCACGGGTATTTGCACTCCGAGACATCCAGGCCGATGTCAAGGAAATGGTCCAGGCAATCCTTCCTCCCGGTGGTGGGCCATTCATTCGCGGCTGCCAGTACCGAAAGCGCCGCCATGCGGTGGGCCAGGCCCATCGGGGTCGCGATGGGGCTGGCACCGTAGGGCGAGAGGCTATCCGCGGTGAGGGTGACCGCCGTGGCCAATTGCGCCAGGGAGGCACTTTCATTGCCCTTGTTCCGGTTCGCTATCGACAGGCGGGATGATTCACCCGGGTCCCTCACCCACAGGACCACGGATTTCAGCGTTTCCACCGCTTGATCGTGGCCTGCCAGTTCCAGCAGTTGGGACTGGCAAAGCGCCCCCCACCAGATCGCCTCGCGCGTGGACAGCCACCCCGCGATCACGCGGGCGGCCTGACTTGGCTGTTCACGCCGCAGAGTTTCCAAGGCCCTGGAACAATTGGTGGCCCCCAACAGGGCCGGGAGGTCTTGGGGGTCACCCACCCTTCCGTAGGCCTGGGCGACCGGGGAGTGCGGTGCCAGCGTCGCAAGCAAGGTCATGATTGGCCGGTCCCTGAGGAATTGATCAGGGCCACAAGGCGTTGGGTGATGAGTTCTTGGCGGGCCTGCAATTCGGCGTAACGCCGCAGGCCGGAATCGATGCGGGCTTGCAATCCCTCCAACTCCAAAATGCCGTTGGGTTCAATGGAGGCGCGTTTGCGCCTCAACAAATCAAGGAGTTCCCCTATGCCGTTTTGCACAGTTGGTTCCTTGGATTTGGCCATGGCGGCTTGGAGATCGGCCTCGAGACTGTCGAGGCAGGCCTGGTAATCGGTGACGGTTTGTTGGAAGGTATCTGAAGGGTTCATGGCCGGGCTTTTCCTGCAGGCTGAATCTTGTCGCACTGTGCCAACGAGATGTTTCCCGAAGCGGTTTTGGCATGAATTCCATCCGGACCCACAACCAGTTGGGTTTTTCCGGACCCCAGCGTGAGGGTGTCGCCCTCGAGGATCACCCGCGCACCGTCCGCACCCAGTGATAATTCCATCCGGTCGTCCAGCATGCGCAATTGGCACGGCGAACTCCGGTCGCCGAAAGCGATTTCCAGACCGTCGGGCCGCATCCTTAGCCGCGCTGTTTTGCCCGTGCCCGGTGTGGCAAGCAGGATAGTGCCCCGTTCACCGCTGGAGCGCAGGCATATTTCACCATCGCCATCCCCGGTTGTGGCGACTGTCAGTGAGCCGGAATCAGTCGCCAGGCGGATGTTCTTCGCGCCCACATTGACGATGCCACCCTCACCGGCCGATCCCATAGCGTTCAAATCCAGGAATCCGTCCGTGGCGGTGATGAACACGCGGGTGGCGACAATCTCCTCCACGGTCCGGCTAAATTCCATCGGCATGCGATTTTCCTCCGTGCTTGGTTCCCGCCTCAGCAGGAGCGCAGCATCCTCAGGTTGTTTTGAATATTGGCCCCCACCTGGCCGCCTTTTTCTTCCAGGATCACCTCCAAAACCCGCGCCCTGCGAGCGGTCGCCCGGGTGTCTGCCTCGGCTTCCAACTCCAGGGACCGCAATTCTCCCTCCACACGGTCGAGCGCTTCCTCCAGCATGCCGCATTGGGCCAGCAGGTTGACGGTGGAAAACATCAGGATTTCAGCCATTTGATTGAGCTTCAGGCTTTTTTCAAAAAGGTCAGCGGTTGCCGCTGAGGGTTTTTCGCCAGCCAGGTTGAGGGTTTCCAATCCGACATGGGCCAACACAAGGCCCGCCAGGTGCGCCCAGAAATTGCCCCCATGGAGGGATTTGTAATGGACCGATTGGTGGAGCGGACCATCGGCGTAGCCGCCCGCAAGTGGCCCCTGGGGGCGGTCGACGGTGAATTCGGGACTGAGTCGGTAGAGAAAACGGGTTTGATTGCCGAATGCCAGCGGATGTTCTGCCACCGCCTGCCCACCGGCATGGCGGGCCAGGCTGTCCAGAAGGGCTTTCAGGCCGGGGCCGGTCCCCTCAGGAAAAAGCGTAGGGGCCATCTTGTCCCAGTGATTCAAAATACCCCTGACAAGAGGGCTGGATTCGCGGTTATCCATAGCGGTCTGTTCCTCGGGCTGGCTGGTCAGTTTTCCTCGGACGGGTCGATGGACTCGGCCTGGTCTGTTGGCCAGTTTTCCCAGATGTTGCCGATAGCCTTGGCTCGGACAACCTGGGGATCTGGTTTGGGTTGCAAAAGATTCAGAAGCTGATGCTGCAACTGGCCTCCC
>CAWUOE010000345.1:0-4286 GCA_963923355.1 uncultured Gemmataceae bacterium
TGATCACCCAGGGTTTTTTCCCGAGCCAGATGGCGACCATCAGCAAGGGGGTGATGAACAGCAAAACCTACGGAATGTTGATGGGGATTGGAGGCGACGCCACCCTGGTCTTTGGCAACAGGACAAGTTTCCTGTATTACGGTGAATCGCTCAATGTGAGTCGCATTCCCCATCCAGCCATCAACATATCCAGTCCCAGCACCAAGGACCCTGTGTTGATCAAACAGTTGCTGGAGGCGGGAATCCTCGAAGCCAATACCCAGACCGTCCCGCCGCAAATCCAATTGTGCCTGGCCGCCGGATCCCTTGCCCTTTTGGCCGCATCCCTTTTGATGCGTTTCTACAACGGCCTGAACGGAATTTATTCCAGTACCAAGGTCGCGGCCAGTGAAAACGAGACGCAGGAGATCATCCTGGCAGCCGGCTGCATGCTCATTTCAGGCCTAGAGACCCGCTGGTTGTACCTGATGAAATGGTTGGAAGTGAACACCTCCATTCTGGTCCAGCAGGCGGTGAGCAATCTGGTCGACCTGAAAAACAAGATCGCCGAAGCCCAGAAGGACCTGGATTCCGCCACCGCCCGAAACACACAGATGGAGGAACAGTTCACAGCCAATTTGGAGGCATTGGTCTCCAACGAAACCATCGAGGCGGCCATGGTCCGAAATTTACAGATCATCGAGGAAAAAACACTGGCCATAAGCGACTATTTGGAAAAGAAAAAAAATGTACTGACGACTCTCGCATCAACCTTCGGCCTGAGTTACGGGGGTGGGCCCAACAATGCGATCAAGGCGCCGGTCACCCCGGTGGTCAGCCAGAAGGCCACTTACCAGTCCTACGAGTTGGCGGTGAACGACTACACGCTCAACGCCCTGACCGGTGATGTGAACATCAAGGCTTCGGCACCGGCCAAAAGCGTCAATCTCAGCGCCCAGTCCGTGAACCTTTCAGCCAATATCCCCCCGGCGCCGGATGCGCCCATGCCACAGGCCAATCCCGGCTCCCAAGCCACCTTGTCCCTCAACCAGGGGCCAGCCGCGGGTGCGATTTCCTTGGAGGCTGTCGGAACCACTCCGTCAATCTCTCTCAACGCCAACATCCTGCCCAACCCGTCAGGGTTGGCAGCCAACATCCAGATCAACGCCGCCGGAATCGGCATCACCTACGGACCCCCGGAAGCGCAGGGTGTAGTGTCCCTGACCAGCGGAGTGGTCAAGATCGCCCTCGGACCCACCGGTACCGGCAGCTCCATCCAGTTGGCCCCGGATTCCATCATCCTCCAGGTGGGGGAAACCATGATGACCCTTTCGGCCGAAGGGATTGTCACGACCGCACCCACCGTGGAAACCACCTGCGGTGAAACCGTGGTTTCCATCAGCGCCGAAGGCGTCAACGAGGCGGTCGGCGAGGTGACCCGCGAAATGAACGCGGATGGCCATACACTCATGGCGGCTGAGGTGCTTCTCCAGGTCGGTGTGCAGGGGGTTGCGACGGTGGGTCCCACCGGAAGTTCCCAATTTGACGCCTCCGCCGAAGTCGAGGCGAGCATCCTGAGCCTGACCGCCGATGGGACCGCGTCAGTCGAGGCTCCACTGTTCACCGTCGAGTGACCTTGAATTGGTTTTCCAAAGGAGGCCGCCATGGCTATCGATCCGGCTGGCATCGGCCCTTTTTTCGAATCCTTCGGGGAAATTCAAACCCGGCTGGTGAAAGCCTCCGCCGAGTGCGCCGACCCTGCCATGGCCGACCTATTCCGCGCCTTGGCGGCGCAAATGGAAGGAACCGGTGCCGAATTCAAGTCGGTCGCTGCCCGGTCTGTGGAGGAGGCCCGACGGCAATTCAAGGAAACGCGGGAAGCGACCCAGGCCGCTCTGGCAAAGGGGCGGCAAACAGTGGATCAACTCAAGTCCCTGGTGGAAAAGAATCAGGAATTTTTGAAAAACGCGCCCAGGCAAACGGCCAGCGACGCCAATAAACCATCCCCACCTGTTCCCAAGGTGAAAGCACCGAAAATCACGATGGAACCTCTGGATTTTTCTTCCGGCGAATTCCTCCGCGAATGGCTGCTACACACGGATGCACCCAAGGCACCGCCGACCCCCCGCACCCACGGCAACATCTGGGACGACTGGAAGGCGGTACCCCCGGACCCGGCCGATCGCCTGGATGATCTCGACGATGACGGGGAATAACCGGTCATCCCCTGAATTATCTATCGGCCCCGATTTAGGTTAAGATGGGCCCCAAGCCACCCGAGGAGGGATTCCCGGTGCCCGTCTTCTCCCAGCAAAATTCCCCGCTGAAGGTTTTCACCCCGCTGGCTGAGGACACCCTCCTCGCCACCAGCCTGCGGGGCCGCGAGGAAATGGGCGATACCTACGCCTTCCGGGTCGGGCTGGTCGCGCGGGCCGGGGCGGAGGTCGATTTTTCCAAGCTGCTGGGGGCCGAGGCCCGGGTGGAGCTCACCCTGCCGGGCGGGGCCAGGCGCAACTACTGCGGCATCATCAGCGAGATGCGCCAGGGCGTCGGGGACGAGGTGTTCGACACCTATTCCATGACGCTGGTGCCGGCCATCCACCTGCTCACCCTCGTCCGCCGGTCCCGGACCTTCCAGAACCAGTCGGCCACCCAGATCATCGACCAGTTGCTCCAGCCCGCCTTCGCCAGCGCCGGGCGCGTTTCCAGCAACTTCGCCGGCCAGACCCCGGCCCGCGTCTACTGCACCCAGTACCGCGAGACCGACCGGGACTTCCTGCGCAGGCTCTGCGCCGAGTCGGGCGTCACCTGGTACTGGATCCATGATGTCGAGAACCGCGTCTTCAAGGTCTGCGACAACACCTCGGTGAGCGCGCCCGACCTGGGGGAGATACCCTTCCGCAAAACCTCCGGCGGCACCCTCGATTCCACCGCCATCCACGAGTGGCAACTGGCCCAGACCATCGCCCCGCCCGCGGTGGAAGTGGCCGACCAGCATTTCCAGGTCACCGGCCAGGAGATCCGCGCCTCCTCCCCGGCGCCCCGGCAGGTCACCGCCGGCGCTGTCACCCTGCAGGCCGCGGTCGGCATCGCACCCTGGGAACAGGACGACCTGGCGGCCTCCCGCTTTTTCGACAGCGTCGATCCAAGCGGCGGCGAGGATGCCAACGCGATCCCCGCCATGTTTTCCCAGGATGGCCCCCAGTCGGAAGCCGGCCTGCGCGCCGCCCTGTCCCGCTCGGTGCGCGCCGAGCTGACCGGCAACTGCTGCCAGCTCGCCCCCGGGCATTCCTTCCGGCTCAGGGGGCGCCCCGGTCAGGATGGCGAGTGGCTGGTGGTCTCGGCGGAGCACACGGTGGTGGTGGAGGGGCGTTACTGGGCCGGCGAGGCTTCCGCGCTCCGGGCGGAGGTCCGGGCCGAATGCTCCCCCTTGTCGTTGCGGCAGGGCATCTGGCCCACCCCCCCGCGGCCCGCCATACCGGGCGTGTTGACGGGGGTGGTGATCGGCCCGCCGGGAAGCGAGATGCATGTCGACCGCTTCGGCCGGGTGCAGGTGCGGTTCTGGTGGGACCGGTCCAACCCGTCCAGCTCGTGCTGGATGCGCGTGGCCCAGTCCTGGGCCGGCAACGGCTGGGGCGCGATGTTCTGGCCCCGCGTCGGGCACGAGGTGGTGGTGGCCTTCGAGAATGGCGATCCCGACCGGCCCATCGTCGTCGGCAGCGTCTACAACTCCGCCAACATGCCGCCGTTCCCCATGCCGGAAGGGCGCTACATCGGCGGCTGGAAGAGCCTCACCCAGGGCGGGGATCCGTCGAAGAACTTCCACCTGGTGCTGCTGTCGGACGAGAAGGACGGCGAGGTGGTGCACATCCACGCCGAGCGGTCGTTCATCGCCCACCAGGAGAGCGTCCAGGTGAGCATGCGGCCGAATGTGGACATGTCGTTCCAGGGCTGATCCGGGGAGGAGGGATCCATGTTTTGGGATATTTTTTCCCCTGTTTCTGAAAAATACGAGTCGTTTGCCAAGGAAGTGGGCTTCAATTCCACCTGGAACACCACGTTGGGGGACTCCATCGCCAACGTCATCGGGGGCGGACGCTTCACCAACATCTTCGGGACGGATGTCAAGATAGTCTTCGACTGGGAAGAGATGCTGATGCACGGCATCGGTCATTTTTTTCCCAAGGCGGGAAGCCTTGCCCACGGCAAGGTGGGTGCCCTGCTTTTCGGCATCGGGGGCGACACCTCGATGGTGTTCGGCAACAAGACCTCGTTCACCTACTTCACCGATAAGGCTGACTGTGAAT
>CAWUOE010000346.1:0-4233 GCA_963923355.1 uncultured Gemmataceae bacterium
TTGCGGCATCGAGGCGGATGGCACTTTGTTCGGGCTGGATCGATCCCTCCGCAAACGATGGAGCCGGCGCGTGCCCGGTGCGGAGGAGGGGGCGGGTGAAAAGACCGGCTTCACCACCGCGACGGACGGTTCCTCGGTGGTGGTCCTGTGGAGAAACGGGGAGATGGCCACCCTGTCCTGTATTGGGGCCGGGGACGGGGCCATTCTCTCCTCGGACACGCGGCAGGATTTGTGCGCCGTGGCGGACATGACCATGGTCTCGCGGGATCACCTGGCCCTCGCCGCCGGCAGTGGCAACCTGTTGCTGCACAGCCTGCCGGAACGTCGCACCCTGCTTGCGAGGGAGGGGATGGACCGGATACCGCAGTACCTGGCGTATTCCCGGGCAGCCGGACGGCTGGCGAGCATTGACCTGGGCGGTCAGGTGGACCTGTGGGACACCCGGATTTTGTCGCAGATACCGATCGTGAGCGACCCGCAGAACAACCGTTCCAGCATTCCGCTGCGGCTGGTTTTTTCCCCGAACGGGGGCAAATTGGCTTATTTGGGGGAAGATGGGTCGATCCGTGTGCTGACCGCCTGGGAAACAAGCCCGCCTTGACCATGGAGGGGCGTTCCGGTTAAGGGGAATGCTTCCAAGGGTTTGGTTACTTCCCAGCGAAGGAGAGACGATGTCGGAGAATCAAGCTGAAGGCCAGGTGGAGATGCAGGTCCATGACACGGGCGCCCATGCCGCCTATGCCAACTTCGCCCGGGTGACAGCCACCCCCGAGGAGGTGATCGTGGATTTCGCGTTGAATCCCAATCCCTTCGCCCAGGGCAAGCAGGAAATCCATGTCAACAACCGGTTGATCATGAACTTCTACACCGCCAAGCGTCTCTTGAGCGCCCTGGCCATGACCATCCAGCGCCACGAGCAGGCCTTCGGCTCCATCGAGCTGGACATCCGCAAGCGGGTCACCCTGCCGGTTCCCCCGGCCTGATGCCCGGGCAACCAGCCGGCATTCGCCCCCTTCCCGCCCGGCGGGGAGGGGGTTTGCCATTTCAGCCCGGTGAAACAACGCTGGTAGGATGCAACAGCAGCCTTTCTTGAACTGTTGGGAGCCAACCCGCGTGAGACGATTGCTGAATGTGGGTGGCGGGTCCAAATCGATCCAGCTTCCGCCCGAGTACGAGGGATTCGAGCATGTGCTGCTCGACATCGACCCGGAGGGCAAGCCGGACATCGTGCTGGACGGCCGGCAGCTCGGCCAACTGCCGCCGGCCCAATTTGATGCGGTCTACTGCTCCCACAACCTGGAGCATTATTTCCGCCACGATGTGCCGAAGGTGCTGGGCGGGTTTTTCCACGTGCTGAAGCCGGGCGGGTTCGCCCAAATCCGTGTTCCGGACCTGGTGGAGCTGATGCAGCAGGTGGTGCACCGGCAAATCGACCTGGAGGAGACGCTGTATGTCTCCCCCGCCGGGCCGATCGCGCCGATCGATGTGATCTACGGCCTGGGGCGGCAGATTGAGACCAGCGGTGTGGATTTCTTCGCCCACAAGACGGGGTTTTCCGCGCAGTCGCTGACCCGGGCCGTGGAGGCGGCGGGTTTCTCGCCCAACTTCGCCAAGGTGGGCGGGCTGGAGATCAATCTCATCGCGTTCAAGGGCGCGCCCGACCCGGAGTGCCTGCGGATTTTCGGCATCACGAACCAGACACCTTTTTCCGGATCCGGCGCGACACTCACGGCACCCCATTGACACCCACGAATTGCCCATGCAGCCTTCCGATCGATTGCAGCAGGCCATCCGGATCCACCAGGCCGGAGACCTTCCCCAGGCGCGCGAGCTGTACCGCGCCCTGTTGGCAAGCGAGCCGCAGAACGCGGGCGCCCATCATTTTCTGGGGATGGTGGAGCACCAGACCGGCAATCCCCAGCCGGCCCTGACGCATTTCCAGCGAGCCATCGAGATCGATCCCCACCAGACGCACTTCTGGGTGAATTACGCCAACCTGCTGAAGGATCTGGGCAGGCCGGAGGAGGCGGAGCAGGCGTACCTGCGGGCCGTCGACATGGATCCGAACGACCCGGTCACCCTGTACAACCTGGGATTTCTCTACCAGCTTTGGGGCAAATGGACGCAGGCACTGGCCTGGTACCGCAGGTCGGTCGACGCGGAGGGAGGGTTTTTGCCGGGCTGGAACAAGTTGGCGGCAACGCACCTGAGGCTGAACCAGACAGCCGAGGCGGAGCGGGCCGCGCGGAGGGCGATCGAGCTGGCCCCCGACCAGTCTGCGGGCTGGTTTCACCTGGCGGATTGCCAGGGGCGGGCCAAGGACTGGGCTGGTTCACGCGCGTCGCTGGAAAAGGCTATCCGACTGCAGCCGGTATTTGCCGAGGCTCACAACAACCTGGGCATGACCTACCGGGAACTGGGGCTGAAGGAAGAGGCGGTGCGGTGCTACCAGACCGCGCTGGAGCAGGATCCCGCCATGGCCGATCCCTGCGTGAACCTGGCTTCATTCGCCGAGGATGCGGGCGACCTGGACCAGGCCTTCCAGTGGCTGGGCAGGGCGCTGCAGGTGGACGCGTCGAACCCGCAGGCCCATTTCGCGATGGGCAATTTCCTGGTGAAGGTGGGACGGGATCAGGAAGGCGCCAGCCACCTGCGGCAGGCCGTGGACCTGAAGCCCGATTTCGCCGAGGCCCTGAACAACCTGGGCAATGTGCTGCTGAGCCTGCGGCGGCATGATGAAGGCTTGGCGGCCTTCCAGAAGGCGATCGCCACCCGGCCCGACTACCACGAGGCGTATGCCAACCTGGGCAACCTGCACCGCGAGGCCAAATATCCGGACCTGGCGGAGGAGGCGCTGCTGCAGTCGATCCGGCTGAAGCCGGACTTTGCCGCCGCGCACTCGAACCTGGGCAACGCCTATTTCGACCAGGGGAAGATCGACCAGGCCATTGCCAGTTACAAAAAGGGGATCGACCTGGGGCAGGATGACCAGGAGTTCGTGCCCAACTACCTTTTCGCGCTGAATTACAGCACCAGCCTGACAGCGGGCGAAATCGGCGACGAGCACCGCCGGCTCTGCCGGCACAAGTACGATCCCCTGGGCCGGGACGCGCCGCCCCACACCAACAGCCGCGACCCCGGCAGGCGACTCCGCATCGGCTATGTCTCGCCCGATTTCTGGATGCACCCGGTGGCGCGGTTCATGCTGCCGCTGCTGGAGCACCACGACCGGGGCGAGGTGGAGGTGTTTGCCTACTACACGCGGATGCTGCGCGACGGCATCACCGACGAATGCAAAAAGCGGGTGGACCACTGGCGCGACACCCACGGCAAATCGGAGGAGGAATTGGCGGCGCTGATCCGCGCGGACCAGATCGACATCCTGGTCGACCTGACGATGCATTCTAGGGATTGCAAGCCGGGGCTGTTCGCCCGCAAGCCGGCGCCGGTGCAGGTTTCCTACCTGGCGTATGGCGGCACCACCGGGCTGGAGGCGATCCGCTACCGGCTGACCGACATCCACCTCGATCCGCCGGGCCGGCCCACGCCCGGCTTCCACGAGGAGCCACTGCGGCTGCCGGTCTGCTGGTGGAATTTCCAGGTGCCGCCGGAGCCGCATGTGCGCATGCCCGAGGTGGAACCGCCCCCTTGCCTGAAGAACGGCCAGATCACCTTCGGCAGCCTGAACAACTTCGTGAAGGTGAACCCGGTCACCCGCGACACGTGGGCCCGCCTGGTGGCCAGTGTTCCCGGTTCGCACCTGATCCTGCACATGAAGGAATCGCGGATCCGCGAGGAGGTGCTGGGCTTTTTCGAGGAGCGTGGTGTGCAGCGTGACCGCGTGCACATCATCGGCTACCAGGATGGTCCGGATTACATCCGCACCTACCATGCCATCGACATCGCGCTGGATCCGTTCCCCTTCGCCGGCGGCACCACCACCTTCGACGCGCTGTGGATGGGAGTGCCGGTGGTGACCCTGGCGGGGGACCGCCCGGTGGGGCGCGGCGGCCTGAGCATTTTGACCACCCTGGGCCGGCCGGAATGGGTCGGCAAGGATATCGAGGATTACATCCGCGTGGGCCGCGAGCTGGCCGGTGACCCAGACAACCTGGCAACGATCCGCCTGAGCCTGCGCGCCGCGCTGCGTGCCTCGCCCCTGATGGACGGCCCCGGCTTCGCCCGCGCGGTGGAAAAACATTTCCGCGATATCTGGCGCAGGTGGTGCGCGGA
>CAWUOE010000347.1:0-4233 GCA_963923355.1 uncultured Gemmataceae bacterium
ACCGGACTCTCAAGCTGACGGAGGTGGCCACCCAGCGATTCATCGATAACGTCACCTCCATCACCCCGGGAGCCCTGAAGGGTGGTTTGCAGGTAGGACTGGTGAGGCCGGGCAAGGAGAAAAAGATGGTCAAGGCGAGTTCGATCGCAGTGGCCAGCACCGAGGAAAAGGTCTTTGAGGAAATCCTGATCGGTGGGGCGGACGGGACTCCCCGCTTGTACAAAATGCACCGGGAAACCAAGCGGGTCATTGGGGATGATGCCAACAAGATTCGCGAATACCCGCCCTTGGTGGGGCGTATTTATGCCATGGCTTTCGCCCCGGACGGCAAGACCTTCGCGGCAGGGAGCAGCCTCGATGGGAAAGGTGTGTTGCGCGTGGTTCAGACGGACGACGCCAAGCAGGTGGCTCAGGTGGATGGTGAAGTGGGCGCCGTTTACGCATTGGCTTACTCTCCCGACGGGAAAAGCCTTTACGCCGGAGGATTTGACGGACAAGTGCGGGTGATAGACCCCGCGACCGGCAAGGTGACCAAACAATTCACGGCTCTGCCCGCCGCAACCATGGCGTCCAGGGTGGAAAACAAATGATGCGGGACGGTAGCAAGTAACCATTGGAAAAAATTGGCCAGGGTTCAGGGGGATTGGGATGAGAAGCTATTTCGTGGCTACGCTGGCGGGGCTGCTGGTGGCCGGTGGTGTTCAGGCAATCGAACCGGTACGTCCAGAAAAGGAACGCTTGCCAGAGGGGGCCAAGGTCGCCAAGCTGTTGGTTTTTCCGGACAAGGTCGAGCTTTCAGGCCCTTTTGCCTACAGGCAAATCATCGTCACCGCCGAGCTGGCCACAGGGGAACGGTTGGACTCCACCCGCATGTGCGGGATGGAGATTCCCACCTGGTTGGAATTGTCCCCCACCGGTCAGGTGCGTGCCAAATCTGACGGTACAGGCGAGATCATCGTCACGCTGGCAGACAAAACCATCCGCACCCCTGTTACAGCGAAGAAAATGAAGGAGAAAACACCGGTCCGTTTCATCCAGGAGGTGGGGCCTGTCCTTTCCCGCGCGGGTTGCAATCAGGGGACCTGCCATGGCGCGGCTGATGGCAAAAACGGCTTCAAATTATCGTTGCGCGGATACGATCCCCTCTTCGATCACCGTTCCCTCACGGATGATTTGGAGGGGCGCCGTTTCAACCGCAGCGCGCCCGATTCCAGCCTGATGCTTCTCAAGATGTCCGGTGGTGTGGCCCATGCCGGTGGTGTGCTCGCACAGCCGGGTGAACCCTACTACGAGATCCTGAAAAGCTGGATCGCCGACGGGGTTCGTTTGGAGCAGGGTGGGCCAAGGGTTTCCAAGGTGGAGGTTCATCCGACCCGCTCCACCATCCCGCTTCCCGGCATGAAACAGCAATTGGCTGTGCTTGCAACCTTCACCGATGGGACGGTCCGCGATGTGACTTCGGAAGCCTTCCTTGAATCCAGCAATACCGAGGTGGCCACGGTGGACCGGTCTGCTGTTGTGACCACCGTGCGTCGTGGCGAGGCCACCATGCTGGTTCGTTACGAAGGCAATTACACCGCCGCCGGACTGATCTGCATGGGGGATCGCAAGGGTTTCGCCTGGAAGGAAACCCCTGAATTCAATGCCATTGACACCCAGGTTTACCGGAAGCTTCGGGAGCTAAAAATCCAGCCCTCGGAAATCTGCACCGACGAGGAATTCATTCGCCGCGCCACCATCGACCTGACCGGGTTGCTGCCCAGCCCGGATGATATCCGGAAATTCATTGCCGACACCCGGCCCACCCAAATGAAGCGGGGTGAGTTGGTGGACCGGCTGGTTGGCTCACCTGCCTACGTGGAAATGGTCACGAACAAGTGGGCGGACCTATTGCAGGTGAACAGAAAGTTCCTTGGAGACCAGGGGGCCAAGGCATTTCGCGCCTACATCCGCCAGGCGATTTCTGACAACAAGCCTTATGACCGTTTTGCGCGGGATATCCTTGTTGCGAGGGGTTCCAACCTGGATAACCCCGCCGCCAGCTACTACAAGGTGCTTCGCGAGCCTGGGGCGGTGATGGAAAACACCACCCAGCTATTCCTGGGAGTGCGTTTCAACTGCAACAAGTGCCATGATCACCCCTTTGAGCGCTGGACCCAAGACCAGTACTACCATTTGGCAGCATACTTCGCTCAAGTGGGGCGCAAGGAAGATCCGAAATTTGCTGGCCAAAAGGTGGGTGGAAGTGCCGTGGAAGGGGCGGTTCCGCTGGTGGAGATTGTGGAAGATCTCGCCGGAGGGGAGATCAAGCACGAACGGACCAGTCAGGTGACTCCCCCAAGTTTTCCCTACAGCGTTGCCAGTTTGGGGCAATCCTCGGGCAGTCGGCGTGAGCAGTTGGCCAACTGGCTTACCTCCAAGGAAAACCAGTATTTCGCCCGGAATTTCGTGAACCGTCAGTGGGCCTACCTGCTGGGGACTGGCATCATTGAGCCGATTGACGATATCCGCGCAGGCAATCCGCCCAGCAATCCGGGCCTGCTGGAGTATCTGACCGAAGAGTTCGTGCGTAGCGGATTCAATGTCCGCCATTTGACGCGGCTGATCTGCAAGAGCCGCACCTACCAGCATTCGGTGAAGGCCAATGCTTTCAATCAGGATGATTCCCTCAACTATTCCCACGCCCAGGCGCGGCGCCTGCCCGCGGAAGTTCTTTATGACGCGATACATCAGGCGACCGGGTCACTGTCTCAATTGCCGGGATTGCCTGCTGGTGCGCGTGCCGCGGAAATGCTGGACAGCCTCCAGGATGTGGGGGGTGGATTCTTCCAGTTATTTGGCAAGCCTCCGCGCGAAAGCGCCTGCGAGTGCGAGCGCGGCGGCAGCATGATGCTGGGACCTGTTTTGAATCTGGTCAATGGCCCGGTGGTGGGTGATGCCATCCGGGATAACGGCAATCGATTGGCCAAGCTGTTCAGCCGCAAGGCAACCGACGAGGAAATTGTGGATGAACTGTATCTGGCAGTCCTCGGTCGTTTCCCTGGCGACAAGGAGAAGAAACAGGCTTTGGAAAATTTCCAGTCTGCCAAGGGAGATTATCCGGGCCTTTTGCAGGAGAAGCAAAGGAGGGCCGAGGCCGCAGCCAAGAAATTGGCGGAAGTAGATGCCCGCCTGCCGGGTTACGAGGCAAGCTTCAAGGGCGCACCCACCTGGAAAACCCTTGCGGGTGGAAGCGTGGAAACCCTGTCCAAAACAATGTTTAACCGGGCCTCTGACGGCTCCTGGCTGGCCGGCGGAAAGGCTGCGGACAAAGACAAGCTCACCCTGGCTTGGCCAGCAAGCGGTGAAGCCTTCACCGCCCTCCAACTGGAACTATTGGCGGACCCATCCCTCCCTGCCAAGGGCCCTGGTCGCGCACCAAACGGCAACCTGGTGATCCAGGAACTGGCCCTGGAATTCCAACCCCCGTCGCCCGCCGATGCCAAGCCGGTGAAATTCAAGCTGGTTAGGCCGCGCGCGACTTTCAGCCAGGATGGTTTTCCGGTTGGAAACGCCGTGGATGGAAATCCGGGTACCGGATGGGCCCTTGTGCCCCAGTTGGGTAAAAATCACGAAGCCAGCTTTGAGCTGGAAAAACCGGAAGATGCCCAGAAGTTGGCTGCCAAGGGTGGCACCTGGAAATTAACCCTGGAACAAAACCATGGTGGGGCCCATGTGGTGGGCAAATTTCGGGTGAACCTGACCGGGGCGAAGTTGCCTTTGAACTTTGCCAAACCTCCGGCGGAGCTTGCTGAGATTCTCGCCTTGGAACCGGGCAAACGTTCAGCCGAACAGTCAAACCGATTGCGGGACTACCACCGCGGCCTGGACGGTGAGTTGGCCCGATTGAACCGGGAGGCTGCCGAGATGGCCAACATGCCGGCGGATGACCGTCTGCCCGGTGCGCAGGATTTGCTCTGGGCCCTGCTAAACTCCAAGGCGTTTCAGTTCAACCACTGATTCAAGTCGGGGAAAAATCCTGAAGGCCGGCCCCATGGAACGGGGCCGGCCTTTTTCATGATGGGCATCGTTGCCTCACTCAGGTTTTGCGCGCGCCATCAGGTAGGCGAAAAAGTCCGCAAGTTGTTCATCCGAGAGGCCATCCAGCAATTTCTCCGGCATGAGGGAAATATTGGCAGGCTGCAAGGATTCCACCTCCGATCGCTTGAGCGTGGTGCGGAAATTCTTCACATC
>CAWUOE010000348.1:0-4229 GCA_963923355.1 uncultured Gemmataceae bacterium
ATAGCGTAGCGTCTCGTGGGCTCGGAGATGTGTATAAGAGACAGGAATAAAATTGGCTGTTCAATAGCGCCCGAAGTTTCATACATGCCAATCCCCCCATGGCTGCCAGGAAACCCAGCAAAAAAGTCCCGGGCTCAGGGACAGCGACCGCAATTTGGCCTCCCATTCCGGCGAAATCGGTTGTCCAACTGGACCCATTGGCTGAAAAGGCGGAATTGCCATGGTAAGTTGTGGTTCCTGCTGCCCAGTTCAAAGTGGAATTGGCGCTATTGGTCGTCACTTCCAGCCAGTAGCTTCCAGCGTTGAGAGTTGTTCCCAGATCCAACCCGACGCCTCCTGTCCAAACGGACTGGAAGTTGGTGCCCAATGCGGTGATGGATTGGTTGGTTGCAACCGTGTAGCTGTTTCCACCAGGGATATTGGTGCCGGAAACATTTACATTGTCGCGGATAAGGACACTGAAGGTGCCCGAAGCTCCGAGGGAGCAAAACAGATTGAGTTTTACCCACTCCAGTCGCTGGGTCGCTTGGCTGAGGACAAAGCTTTGGGCGCAAAACGGGAAGGTGCCAAAATTCTTGTCCGCACCCGAGTTGCTGCCGTCGGAAAAGTTGTCGTAAACCACATCCGCCCTGCCGGTGTAGGCAAAAACTAACCATAAAAACGCCAGAAGGAAGTAAGCGCGCATTGGTTGGCCCTGGCGTGGATGAGGCTGGGTGGATGGGCCAACGGACGAATGTCCCATGAGGCCGACTGTACCATCTGGCGCCAGCAAGTTATTAAACAGTGGCGCAAACCCAGGAAATCCACACCCTGACCAGTAATTCGGGAACCTGATCGCATTCCTAAATGCCGAATTAGAAAGCTGCTGAACGTGCAAAAAGTGTCAGCGAATGGCTTGTGTCCAGCCATTTGGCTTTTGTCAGCCAACTGGTTTTTTAGCTGGTTTTGCGTTACATTCAGTCTCTCGCCTTCCGGGTTTCACTCGGTCTTTTTTCCGCCGAGTTTCATATGTCCGTCAGATATTTTCTCCTCGCAGCCTGCATGGGGGCCATACTTGGGAAAATAGCCCAGGGCCAGGCGCAGGCTGATCCTGTTTTCCGGGGCCAGGTTCAGCCCTTTCTGAAGAAATATTGCCAGCGTTGCCACCATGCTGACAAACCCACCTCCGGCGTACGGGTGGATCATCTCGATCCCGGGTTCGACGAGAGACAACTGAAACTCTGGCTGGGTATCGCCCGACAAACCGCCCATGGATCGATGCCCCCGGAGGGAGCCCTGCAACCTGGTGAGGCTGAAAAAGCCCAAGTCGTCGCCTGGATGGAGAAAGGCATAGCGGAAGCCCGCCTGCGTCCCACACCGCGCAATGGGGGTGCCAGGCGTCTCACGGTTGCCCAGTACCGCAACACCCTGCGCGAATTGTTGCTGCTCGATGACAACCTCGCCGACAACCTGCCCCCCGACGCGGTTTCCAAAGATGGTTTCCTGAACAATCAGGAGACCCTCGCCTTGTCACCCCTATTGCTCGAGGCCTATTACGACATTGCGGAGAAAGCACTGGAGCGGTCCATCGTCGATCCACAGGCCAAACCGACCATCCAAAATTTCCGCCTCGAATTCGGAACAGGCATCAACCCTGCTCCCCTCAATGAAAAATTGATCCTGGGCGCTGACAGTGTGCTGCTGAACAATGCCGATTTTCAGGTGAGCGAACTAAAACCGGACAAACCGTTCGCCTATCAGCCATTCTCCATGCGGACCAGGTATCGTTTCATCGAGGGCTACCAAGGAAACGACACTGTTCGCGGTTGGCGTGACTACAGCAGCATCTACCATTCCGTGTTCGCCTGCATGCGCGGTACCCAGGGCTACCCAAAAGGCAAGGCGTTCGCCACGGTGCCGGAGGGTTTGCTGCTCCGTCCCGCCATTCCCAGCGCTGAGATTTTCGGCGTGGAAAGCACCTATGGCCCCCGGGCCAATTTCAAGATCGCCCTGCGCGAACTACCCGACCACGGGCGGTTCCGGGTCACCGTGACCGCCGCCAAATATGAGGATGGCCTGCTGCTCGACACCGGAACGGAATCTGCCAACGCGGGTGAGCAGGTTTCCTGCCAGAACAGTGGCTCAACCCAGAGGGTGGAGATACCCTCGGCCGGAATTTACCAAGTGGATTTGCACGCCGAGGGGGATGGGAAACGGCCCCCGCCCGATGCTTCCCAATTGGAAAACGGCCTAATGGGTCACTGGCCCCTCAATGGTTCCCCTGCCTCCCAACCCGCGGCGAGCCATCTGCTTGGCTCGCTAAAGGCTGATGCAAAATGGATTGATTCGCCTTTTGGCAAGGCTCTCTCCCTCGATGGCTATGAAGATGCCCTCACTGTGCCCCGGCACGAAACCATGTCGGTGGGGCAGGGCGATTTCAGCGTCAGCGCGTGGATCCACCCCCGTGAACTTCGGCAGGCAGGGATCGTTTGCCTGGGCAAATACAACTGGACCCACGGTTGGTATTTCGACATGCCCGGTGCCAATGGCGTCCTGCGAATTGAGACCGCCGGGCCCAACAACCAGTCCAATGGCACTGTCGCATCTGCTCCGGGTGCCATCCAAGTGAACAAGTGGCAGCATGTGGCGGCGGTGGTCAACCGTTCCGGCCAGACCCGCCTGTTCGTCAACGGCTACCCGGTTGCCCAGGGCAAGATTGGCGGGGCCAACCTCGATAATCCCAAGGTGGCCCTACAGATCGGCCGCATCCAGGATGCTCACCAGTTCCAGGGTGAAATCGCACAGGTCCGCATCTACCGCCGTGCCCTCGATGAAAAAGAAATCCAGGCTCTGGTGGAACCCGGCAGGCGTTTTGCCTCCCCACCGCATGACAAGGGTAGCGAAGTGCAACTGGCGCTTGGCAACCGGCAGTTCGCAGGCATGCTCACCCAGCCAGCCTTCCTGGCGGTCCGCCTTCCGGCCGGGCCTTTGCCCGTGTCCCTCACCAAAACCGGCGGACGCAAGGTGCAGAAGATCACCTTCACACGCTTGCAGGAAAACACACCCGTAGCCGCCAAATACCTCGCTTTTGAAAACCGCAATCCCCGGGTCGGCGTTCACCTGGGCCTGCGCAGGGATTGCGGAAGCACCCTGTCCCCCGTGGGCAGTCCCCAGGAAGTTCAGGGAACCAGCCTGGCCAAATACACCTTCGAGGGGGCCATTCGCAACCACCCCAGCCCCGATGTGGAAAAAGACAATGTGAATTACTTGGCGGGGGTGCGGGAAATTGGCGTCCGCAGCGAATACACCGATGGCCGCGACATGTCCCGCCTGTTGATCCAATCGGTTGAATTCGAAGGCCCCTATTTCGAAACCTGGCCTCCCAAGCCCCATGACAATCTGTTCCGTGAAAGTGAGGGTGAGCCGTCTGATCACAAGGCGCAGTCCTTGATCGGGAGCTTCGCCACCCGAGCCTTCCGTCGCCCCGTCCAGCCGTTGGAGGAGGCAAGCCTATTTTCTGTCTACACCAGGGCCCGCCAGTCGGGTGCCGGGTACCATGCCGCGCTGCGCGATGCCTTTCAGGTGATCCTCACCTCCCCCCAGTTTCTGTTCCTGATCGAGAAGAGTGCTACGCCCAAAGGCGAGCCCCTTGATCCCCACGAATTGGCCAGCAAACTTTCCTACTTTTTGTGGAACAGCCCTCCCGATGACGCCCTGTTGCGGGATGCCGCCTCACCGGGTGCGCTCCTTTCCGGCCTGGACCCAACCGTGGATCGCATGATCGCAAGCCCCCAATTCGAACGGTTTGTATCCGAATTTGCTGCGCAGTGGCTGGCTCTGGACAAGTTCGCCGTGCTCGAAGCTGACCGCCAGCGGTACCCGCGCCTCACCCCCCATGTCCGCAGCCATCTGTCCAAAGAAGCCGCGGCATTCCTCACCCATCTGGCGCGTCAAAATTTGCCAGTCCGCAACCTGGTCGCATCCGACTTCCTGCTGGCCAATGAGGTGGTGGCCGATTACTACGGCCTGAGCGACCGGGTACACTCGGGCTTCCAGTTCGTCCCCCTGGTCCATGGCAAAGAGAAGCTTGGTGGCCTGCTCGCGCAGCCGGCCATCCTTGCCGGCCTGTCGGATGGTCGGGAATCCAATCCCGTGAAACGTGGTGCCTGGGTGGCGCGCAAAATCGTGTCGGAGCCACCCGATGATCCACCCCCCAATGTGCCGACATTGAAGGAAGAGACCAAAAATCT
>CAWUOE010000349.1:0-4214 GCA_963923355.1 uncultured Gemmataceae bacterium
GCGGCCGCCTCTGGGTCACCGACACGCTCGAATACCCCTACCCCGCCGCCGAGGGCAAAAAACCGCGTGACACCGTGAAGATCCTCGAAGATTTCGACCCGGCCACTGGACAAGCCCGCAAGGTCACCGTGTTCGCCGACGGATTGAATATCCCCATCGGCCTTTTGCCGCTCCCCTCTGGAAAAACCACCAAGGCCTTGGTTTTTGACATCGGGCATCTGCGCCTGCTGGAGGATACCGACAACGATGGCAAGGCAGACAAATCGACGGTCATCCTTTCCGGCTATGGTTTCCGTGACACCCACGGCATGACCAACGCCTTCACTTGGGGCTTCGATGGCACCATCCATGCCACCCATGGCTTCGCCAACGAAAGCCAGGTGAAAAACGAACAGGGCAAATCGATCGGCATGCAAAGCGGCCATACCTACCGCTTCAATTCCGACGGAAGCGGTTTGGAAATCTGGACACGCGGGCAGGTGAACCCCTTCGGCATGGCGATGGATGACTTCGGCCACCTTTTCACGGCCGATTGCCATTCCAAGCCGGTCTACAACATCATCCGCGGCGCCAGTTATCCCAGCTTCGGAAAACCGCACGATGGGTTGGGATTCGGGCCCGAGATGTGCCCCCACGATCACGGCTCCACCGGCATCGCCGGGTGTTGCTGGCTGCCCGAGGGCCTATGGCCCGGCTTCCAGGAAACCATCCTTCTGGGCAATGTGGTCACAAGCCGCGTCAATCGCGACAATGTCGCCTGGAACGGCGCTTCACCCAAGGCGGTGGAGCAACCTGACCTGATCGTCTCCAAGGACCTTTGGTTCCGCCCGGTGGATATCAAGCTGGGCCCCGATGGGGCGGTTTACATTGCCGACTTTTACAACAAGATCATCGGCCACTACGAGGTACCACTCACCCACCCGGGCCGCGACCGTCATCGCGGCCGCATCTGGCGTATCGCTCCAGCAAACATCGCTGCCGTACTGCCAAACCTCGGCCCCCAAGCCTCGGTGGAAAACCTGGTCAAGGCATTGCAAAGCAACAACCCTGCCCAACGCATTCTGGCTGCCAACCAGCTGGTTTTAAGGGGTGAATCCAATGCGCTACTCTCCCTCGCCTCCACGGGAAAAGGTGCGGGATCCATTGCCGCAGCTTGGATCCTGCACCGGCTTGGCTCGCTGGATTTCACCACTGTGGCGGCCAAGGCTTCGGATACCGATCCCCTGCAACGGGCGCACGCGATGCGCCTCCTGGGGGCCAAAACCTCAACCGAAGGCCAAAGGATCCTGCTGTCCGCATTGAGTGATCCAGACCGGCGAGTGGCGCGCGCTGCCGCTGAAAGCTTGGGGAAATACCCGGGCCTCGATGTCGCCAATGGTCTCGTTGCCGCAATCAACAACTGGCCAAAGGAGGACATTCACGGCAGCCACACCGCCCTCGTTTCTCTGCGGGACTGCTTGGCCGCTGACGACACCCTGGCCAAGGTTTACGAACAAATCACTTCTGGGCAGGCGCTGGAAACCCTGTGTCGCGCCGCGCTGGGGGTGGGCAACTCAAATTCCGCTGCTTTCTTGTCCAGCGCCCTCGCAGGAATTCAGGGCAAGCCACTGTCCTCCACCATGGCCGGCCTTGTTCCCGAAATGGCCAGGCTGGTGGCCCGTCATGGCTCAAGCAAAGATCTGGAGCGGCTGACCGCTTGGATCCAAAATGCAGCCGCAGGGGACCGCGACCGGGCCGGATGGATCAAGGCCCTGGCCCAAGGCTGCCAATCGGCCGGCAAGTCGGTTCCCGTCAGCCTGTTGGATTTGGCCAATAGCCTGGTAACCCAGATGCTTGCCTCCACCAACCAGCCCACCCGTGTGGATGGGGTGGAATTGGCACAATCCACCGGGAAAGGCAGGGAAAAACTGCGCGAGTCACTCGTATCAGCCAAAGAGTTCCCTGAATTTCGGCTGGCGTGCATGCGGGCCCTGGTGGCGCTTGATGCCGGAGGGGTGACGAACCTGCTAGGCCAGTTGCTTCAAAACGGAGAAACCCCCGAAGCCCTCCGCCGCGAATGTGGCCAGGCTCTGGCAAAAAGCTGTGGACCGGTCGGATTGGAAACGGCCTCCACCATGCTGAACACGTTGCCAGCCAACCTGCAAAACAGCGTGGCACAGGAACTGGCACTCACCCCGGAAGGTTCCCAAAAATTGGTGGGCTTGGTTCGCCAAGGCAAAACCTCCGCCCGCGTTCTGCGTGACCGCACCGTGGAAACCCGTTTGGCCAAGCACAACGGACCTTGGAAAAAAGACCTGCCTGATTTGGTGCGTGGAATTCCGGATGCGGATGCCGGAGCCTTGGAGCGGATCCGTCAGGTGACATCCACCCTCAAATCCACCTCGGTCAACATCGAGAAGGGCAAGGAGGTGTTTCAGAAACAATGCGCAGCCTGCCACCAGATGGCCGGTCAGGGTGCCCGCATCGGGCCCCAACTGGACGGCGTTGGCATCCGTGGGGCGGAAAGGCTTTTGGAAGACATCCTAGATCCCAGCCGGAATGTGGATCAGGCCTTCCGTACCACCGTCCTCAGCCTGAAGGATGGCAAGGTGGTCAGCGGCCTGCTGCTGCGCGAGGAAGGTAAAACCCTGGTTCTGGCTGATGCGGCCGGCAAGGAGGTGCGGGTGGATGCGGATCAGGTGGAAGAGCGTTCCGCCTCCCCCCTTTCACCCATGCCAGCAAACCTGCTGGACCAGGTGGGTAAAGAGGACTTGGCCCACCTGATCAGCTTCCTCGTTGCGGGAGCCCGCAAATGATCCGTACCAGCGGCTAACCATTCAGGAATGGGTTCAACTGTTTGCCTGACAAGCCTTTATGGGTGGCTAACCCATCCTGCACCAGTGCCGATCGGGTGGGGGGAAAAGGCTTGCAAACCGTTTTTGGACCGGTCAGGATAATATTCTGAAGCAGAGATTCAACCGGTGCCGCGCACAAGGCACCGGTTTTCTGTTTTTTTTGATCTGCTTGTTTGTGAAGGAGCGGTGCATGGCCAGTGGACGCATCCCGATCACCCGTGAGGGCTATGATCGGAAAAAGGCCGAGCTTGATCGCCTGAAAAACGTCGAGATGATCGAAATCGCCAAGCGTATCGCCACCGCGCGTGATCTGGGGGATCTCAGTGAGAATGCGGAATACCACGCCGCCCGCGAAGACCAGGGAATGCTGCAGGCCCGTATCGACAGCCTGACAGAGGAATTGGCCCTAGCGGAAATTGTTGATCCCAGCACCCTGTCAACAGATTCAGTGGTTTTCGGGTCCAGCGTGAAGGTCAAGGATCTCAACGAAAACAAGGAACTCGTCTTCACGCTGGTTGGTCCCGGCGATGAAGACCCGGAAAAGCGCAAAATCCTGACCACCAGCCCCCGCGGCAAGGGCCTGCTGGGCCGTAAGCGTGGGGAGACTGTGGAAATTGTCGTGCCTAAAGGCACACTGAAATACAAGATTATTGATATCTTTTTTGCCTGATCCAGCTTGGTAGGGCGGGAAGCAATTCCGGGAGTAAAAGCTATGGCCGCTTGCTGCGCTGATTCCAACCCGGCCCGTGGTGGGGGGGCCCTTTGGGCGGGCCTCGGCCTGGCGTTCGGCCTTACCGTGGCCTGTGCCTGGTTTTCCCAGGCGGACAGTGGCTCCGACAAGCCCAGCGGCCCGGGCATGACAATGGCCGCCAAGGCATTCGTACAGTCCTTGGACGATTCACAAAAGGGCGCGGCCCTCATGTCCTTTGATTCACCCGAGCGCACGCGGTGGCATTTCGTGCCGCTCCAGGACAAGGACCGCAACCCGACCCGGAAAGGCCTGCGACTGGAGAAAATGAATGACGCGCAGCGTGAACTGGCGCTGGCACTCCTGAAATCCGGAACCAGCGAACGTGGCTACGCTGAAGCAAGGCAGATCATGAGCCTTGAGGCTGTCCTGGATGAAATGGAAAAATCAAAGGGCAATGTCCGCAATCCTTTGTGGTATTTCGTGAGCATTTTTGGGGAACCAGGCGACGAGAACGGGTGGGGTTGGCGATTTGAAGGGCATCACCTCACCCTGAACGTGACACTGAAAGGCAGCCAAGTGGTTTCGGCCACTCCTTCCGTATTCTGCTCCAACCCGGCCGTCATCAAGTCCGGCAAAAAAGTGGGACTGGCAACCCTGCCTGGCACCCTGTCAAAGGCCGAGGCTCTGGT
>CAWUOE010000350.1:0-4208 GCA_963923355.1 uncultured Gemmataceae bacterium
AGCGGGTCATGATTCCCGAAGATATTAACTACCAAAAGCCGATCAGGCTGTCACCGCCACCGTGGCGGATTCACCCTCGCTAGAACCTTGTTTTTGCTGATAGTCACGCACGGCGGCCTTGATGGCATCCTCAGCCAGCACCGAGCAGTGCACCTTGACAGGGGGAAGGGCCAATTCCTCGACAATCGAGGTGTTCTTGATCTCGAGGGCCTCATCCAGAGACTTGCCCTTGAGCCACTCGGTGGCGAGGCTGCTGGAGGCGATGGCCGAGCCGCACCCGAAGGTCTTGAAACGGGCCTCCTCGATCAGGCCAGTGGCCTTGTTGACCTTGATTTGCAGTTTCATCACATCGCCGCATTCCGGGGCGCCGACCACGCCGGTGCCAACCACCGGGTCATCGCGGTCGAAGCTCCCGACGTTGCGGGGATTGTTGTAGTGGTCGAGGACCTTGTTGCTGTAAGCCATGCCTTAAAACTCCTCCTTGAAAAGATGGTCGGGAAGTCCGGTCAATGACCGGCCCATTGGACAGTCTTGAGATCGATGCCGGCGCGATGCATCTCGTAAAGCGGGCTCATTTCGCGCAGATGGTTGACGGCGCGGACGACATCGCGGATGACGAAGTCAATTTCTTCCTCGGTGTTGAAACGGCCTATGCCGAACCGAATGGAGCTGTGGGCGCGCTCATCATCGGCCCCGAGGGCCTTCAGCACGTAACTGGGCTCGAGGCTTGCCGAGGTGCAGGCCGAACCGGAGGAGACGGCGATGTCCTTGATGCCCATCATCAGTCCCTCACCCTCGACGAAGCCGAAGCTGAGGTTCATGTTGCCGGGCAGGCGCTCCACGGGGTGGCCGTTCACATCCACATGGTCAAGCTGACCCATGATGCCCTGGCGCAGGCGTTCGCGAAGACGGGCAAGCCTGACCGACTCCTCGGGCATTTCCTTGCGGGCGATTTCCGCAGCGGCGCCCAGACCGACAATCAGCGGAACGGCCAGCGTACCTGAACGCATGCCGCGCTCGTGACCGCCGCCATCCTGGATGGCATCTAGGCGGACCCTCGGGTCTTTGCGGCGGACGTACAGGGCGCCGACGCCCTTGGGGCCGTACATTTTGTGGCCGCTCAGACTCAAAAGGTCGATGCCCATTTTTTGGACGTCGAGTGGAATCTTGCCGGCAGCCTGCACGGCATCGGTGTGAAAAAGAATCCCTTTTTCCTTGCAGATGGCGCCGATCTCGGCGATGGGCTGGATGGTGCCCACCTCGTTGTTGGCGACCATGATCGACACGAGCACGGTCTGATCAGTGATGGCATCGCGGACTTGCTGGGGATTGACCCGGCCATCGGCATCAACGGGCAACCACGTCACATTCCAACCGTCCCGCTCCAAACGTTTGCACGGATCAATCACCGCCTTGTGCTCGGTGACACAGGTGATGATGTGGTTGCCTTTTTTCCTGTACATGGAGGCAACGCCCTTGATGGCGAGGTTGTTGCTCTCTGTCGCGCCCGAGGTGAAGATGATTTCCTTGGGCGAGGCGCCGATCAACTCAGCGACCTGCTCGCGGGCATTTTCAACCGCCTCCTCGGCCTGCCAGCCGAACGCATGGTTGCGGCTGGCGGCATTGCCGAATTTCTCGGTGAAATAAGGAAGCATCGCCTCGACCACGCGGGGGTCGCACGGCGTGGTGGAGTTGTTGTCCATGTAAACCGGCAAGCTGAGAGACATAAAGCAGTCCAACTCCTTGGGATGATGGCAATCGTGAATACCGGGCACTCGCTAAACCACTTCAAGCGGCCGATGGTCCTCGCTCATTGAGCCCTTTTTCGAGCGGATGGAATCGGTGTTCAGATCGATCAGGCGAAGTCCGGGAGCGGGAGCGAACATCTCGCTCAACCGAACGCCGCTCAGTAAACCCAGGATGCGCTCATGGAGGCTTTCCATTCCCTTGCGGATGGGGCATAGGGCGATCACCGCGCAGTTTTTCTCATCCGCGGTGTCCAATTCGCCTTGGGAGTGGTTGCATTCGTTGAGTTTGAAACTTTCTGTCAGGGCGTCAAGCACCTCGGTCAGGCGTATATCCTCAGGTTGCTTAGCGATCATGTAGCCGCCATTAACCCCCCGTTGGCTGATTACCAGACCGGCCTGACACAAGCTTTTCAGGATGTTGGCAAGAAACGGACGCCCCAGTTTGAATGATTCGGAGATTTCGCGACTGGAAGCCCCGGATGGGCGCTTGGATAGGAAATAGAGAATCAACAGGGCATAGTCGGCCTTTCGGCTGAGGAATGTCACCGTTTTCCCTCCTTCCACATACGGGTCAGTACGGAGCTGAAACAGCACAAACCCAGTACCTTTTGATAATAGTACTGATTTTGTGTTGATTCAAGGTGGCCGAATGGTTTCTGGGAAATGTCTTGATGCTATATAAAGATAACTTTTGAAACGGGTTTTCCCGGGTTGGTTATGACTAGCTCACGAGTGTATCTTGAGCTTCTTGGCCTTTCTGACGGAAGGTTGACAGAAGCTGTTCAGCGACTGCATCGGCAGGACGGGGATTGATGCCTGATTTTTCGAGAAACTGTCTGGCATTTCTACTGGTTCTTTTACTTTGGGGGCTCCCGGAGTGGGGTTCTCACGCGAATTGTCAGGAAAAAGCAGCCGAGAAGGCATTGAAACCAGATGGAAAACAGGATGGGAAAGGCAAATTGCCATCCTTGTATTCCCGTTTGGGCCTGAGTTCGGAACAGACCAAAAAAGTGATTGAGATTCAGGCGAGATACCAGAACGAAATCCAGCAACTTCAGACGAGAATGACCGCCCTGAAAAGCGATATGAAAAAGGAAATGCTGGAGGCCCTGAGTCAGGAACAAAGGGCCAGACTGGATGAATTGCAAAAAATGACCAAGGCCCGAGGCAAAGACTGAGGCCAAATGGCGCTGGAAGCAGAAATTCTTTTTTGGAAGGAGCGGGGTAGGGAATGAGCCAGAATCAGGAATTGCCGTACCGTTTTGTCATCGGCCTGGAAGTGCATGTTCAGCTCCTCACCCAGACCAAATTGTTCTGCGGTTGCTCGACCGAATTCGGGCAGCCAGCCAACAGTGCCACTTGCCCGGTTTGCCTGGGAATGCCTGGGGTCCTGCCGGTGATGAACCGGAAGGCCGTGGAACTGGGCGTGATGGCAGCTTTGGCCCTGAACTGCGACATACCCAAGCGCACCAAATGGGACCGCAAGAACTATTACTACCCCGACCTGCCGAAGGGATATCAGATCAGCCAATATGACATGCCACTCAGCCAAGAGGGCTGGCTGGAAATCGAGGTGGGGGAGACGAAAAAGCGGATCGGCATCATCCGCGCGCACCTTGAGGAGGATGCGGGCAAGTCGATGCACGATGAAAGCGGACGCGGCGGCGACACGCGGGTCGATCTGAACCGCGCGGGGACGCCCCTGCTTGAAATTGTCTCCAAACCCGAGCTGACTAGTCCCGAGGAGGCCCGTGCCTATCTGGAAGAGTTGCGTTTGCTGTTGCGCACCATCGGCGCATCCGATTGCGAAATGCAGGAGGGGAGCCTGCGCTGTGACGCGAATGTGAATGTGCATATCCCCCTGCCGGGAGGCGGTCACGCGGCAACCCCCATTGTGGAAATCAAGAACCTGAACAGTTTCCGGGCCGTTGAACGTGCTGTGCGGTACGAGGCGCAGCGGCAATTTGACCAATTCCAGAAGGACGGCAAAAAGTTCGGGGAGGTGGCCAAGGCGACGGCTGGTTGGGACGATGAACGCGGCGTGACCGTGGTGCAACGGCGCAAGGAAGAGGCCGCCGATTACCGGTATTTTCCGGAGCCGGATTTGGGGGAGGTTGTGGTGGACACGGCCATGCAGGAGAGGGCCCGCGCGGCGATGGGCGAACTGCCGGCCATGGCCCGATCCCGGCTCCAAGACTCCTTCAGCCTGTCGGCCTACGATTCGAGGGTGATCACCGCCCAGGGACGGCCATTCATCCTGTATTTCGAGGATCTGGCAAAGAAGTCCGGTGATTCCAAGGCGGCCAGCAACTGGGCCACAAATGCGGTGATGGCCTGGATGAATGAGCAGCACAAGGAGATTGACGCATTCCCCATACGCCCTGACCGGTTGGCGGGGCTCATTCAGGAAATCCAGAAAACAGGCTTGAACATGCAGCGGGCGAGGGAAGTGTTCGCCCA
>CAWUOE010000351.1:0-4197 GCA_963923355.1 uncultured Gemmataceae bacterium
ATCACCAATCCGGGCATGGCGGACGAGTTGCTGGATGCGCTGGTCCTGGACCAGCCACCCACCCGTGCCATGCTCGATGGGGAGATTTCCACCCTGCTGAAAGGTGCCGAAGACCCCGACACTATCCTGCGCAGTTTTCAAGACAAGGAATTGCTGCGTGTGGGTGTGCGGGACATTTTGGGAAAGGATGACTCCCGGGCCACCTCCATGGCCCTCACCGAGGTCGCCGAATCGATCTTGGTTACCCTCGCCGGCCGGGCGGCAGCCCTGTTGGAAGCCAGGTCAGGAACTCCCATCCTTTTGGAGGGGCCGCGCGCCGGAATGCCCTGCCGTTGGGCGATAGTGGCTTTGGGCCGTTTGGGCGCCCGGGAAATGAGTTACCACAGCGACCTCGATCTGGTGGTTCTCTACGAGGGGCCCGGCAAATATGCCTGGGAAGGACGCTCCCCACACGGGCCTTCCGCTGACAGTCATCAGCATTTCACGGAATTGGCCCAACGGATGATACAACTGGCCTCCCGACCCACCCACGCCGGGCGCGGGCGACTCTACGCCGTCGATATGCGCTTGCGCCCCACCGGCCGGTCAGGTGCGTTGGTGGTCAGCCTGCCGGAATTCGCCCGGTACCACGCTGAAGGGGGAGGTGCTCAGCTTTGGGAAAGAATCACCCTGGCCCGCGCCCGCGTGGTGCACGGTGACCCGGATTTCGTCCAGCAAGTCAGCTCGGCCCTTCAGGACGCGGCCTTGGCAACCTGGCCCGAAGGCGGCACCGCGGACATGGTGTCCATGCGGCATCGATTGGAGGCCAGCCGGTCCGACCGTGACCTCAAGCGCGGCCCCGGCGGCCTGGCGGACATCGAATTCATCGCCTCGGTCCTCCAGTGCAAAAATCCTTCCTTGCTGCGGGGCACGCTCGAACCCAACACCATGGAGGCGCTCAACTGTCTGGAAGACTCTGGGCTGGTCAGTGCAGTACAGGCGGCCCAGTTGCGTGAGGCCCACGCTTTCATGAACCGTTGCCTCATGCGCATGCGCATCATGCACAACCGAGCACTGGATGAATTGCCCAGCGATCCGACAGAATTGGAGAAGTTGCGCCGACGGTTGGGACCTGATGCTCCGCCAGATTTGTCCGGCCACCTGACCCAACTACGGGAAAGGACCAGGGCTATTTTCAACCAGTTGATGGTCTGACAGCGTTTCCGCATTACAAAATGCCAGCAAGCGCGTTTCCATCAGGCCAGAAATCGGTGGGTCGGTTTTCGCGATCGTTGAACATCAGCGGCCCCTTCAGCCCCAGCGCTGAAAATACCGTGGCGGCGATATCCTCTGGACCGCACGGCCTGTCGGATGGGTAACCTCCCACCCGGTCGGTGGAGCCGTGAACCTGCCCACCACGCACACCCCCGCCGGCCATCAGCACACTCATCGCGTGGGTCCAGTGGTCGCGCCCGGCACCCTTCACACCACCGGATCGCACATCCCCCACTTTCGGATGCCTGCCCATTTCGCTGGTCACCAGCACCAACGTGCTGTCCAGAAGGCCGCGTGATTGCAAGTCATCCAGCAGTGCGCTGAAAGCCTGATCAAATTCGGGCAGCAACCATTCCTTCAGGCATTCAAAGTTGTTGCCATGGGTGTCCCATCCGCCCCCGCTGGCGCATTTCAGCTTGTCACTCTTTTTCAGGTCGCCCCGCCAGTAGACGCTGACAAAAGGCACTCCCGCTTCCACCAGTCTCCGTGCCAGCAGGAGCGAGGATCCGTTCACGGTGGAACCGTATCGATCCTTGAGGGCCTTAGGTTCGCCCGAGAGATCAAAAGCGCTTCTGGCCTTGGGAGAGGAGAGCAATTCGTAGGCCCGGCGGGCCTGAAGGTCCAGGTCCGTGCCCAACCCTTCCAAGGAGCGGGGCAGGGCGTCCAGGCTGCGAGCCAGTGATTGCCGGTGATCCAGTCGCTCCACCGGAAGGTCACCGGCCAGCGTCAGCGATGGCACACTGAAATCTTCTGGCTTGGGATGATCCGCGATCAGGTAAAACGGGTCATGCAGATGGCCCAGCCGCGCCGCAAATTGCCCCGGGCGTGTGAACTCGGGCGCGCCCGGTTTTTCAGGCAGGGCGATCGTGGCAGGCAGGGGGCCATTCCGCTGGAGGGCACGTCCCGCCAGGCAGGCCATGGATGGCCAATCGGTGGGCTCGGGTTTACGGTTGTTACCCAGCGTGAGGAAGGTGGTGTCGGGCGCGTGTCCGGTCTGGTTATAGTAGTACCCCGCATGATGGTCGCCGGTCAGGTCCCGCTTACGCATACCCAACGAACGCACCAACGCGATCTGGTCCATGCGCCTGGCCAGTTCGGGAAGATGCTCGCACACCTGGGTGCCGGGCACACAAGTGGAAATCGGACGGAATGGCCCGCGATATTCTGCCGGCGCGTCCGGTTTCATGTCCCACGTGTCGATGTGCGAAGCGCCACCGGAAAGCCAAAACAGGATCACTGATTTGGCTTTGCCTGCCGGTCCTGCCCGCAGGGTATTGATGGCGGGTGCCAGACCCGCCATTCCCATGCCGGCCTGCAGGAACACCCGCCTGTCCAGGGCGAATCGCAGTTTGTCGTGGCTGTTGGCCATGGGATCCAGCTATTGGGTTCAGGAAAAAATTGTGGGGTACGCCAGCATCCGCGTCCAGGCGGGGCCCAGATCGGCTCGCAGCCTGAGTCGCTGAGTGTCCAGCAGTGTGTTCCAGATCTGGCCCAGCAGGTGCTGGTTGGTGACTGGGGGGCCGAAGGGTCTGGCTCCATCCCGGGTGGATTGGCCGTATACGCCGCCCCGCGGCACACCCGCTCCCGCCATCAGCAATGGGCCCAGGTCGCCCCAGTGGTCCCGCCCGCCCTTGTCATTCACTTTGGGCGTGCGGCCCATCTCGCCGCATACCACAACCAGGGTGCGATCCAGCAGGCCGCGTTCTCCCATGTCGTCCAGCAGCACGCTCAGGGCGTGGTCCAGCGGCGGCGCCAGCCAGTTCATTCCATCCTTCACCGGGGCGTTGTTCACATCGGCATGCATGTCCCAAACAAATGCCGTGTTCACGGTCACCACACCCGCGCCGTTTTCAATCAATCGGCGCGCCAGCAACAGCAGTTTTCCCAAAGACCGCACATGTTCCTTGTAGAAATTGTGGTTGTTCAGCTTGGTCCCGATGGAGGCCTCGCTCACCAGCCCTGCGGTGTCGTAGCGGGCGATCATCCGGTCCGGTTCCTGATTCAACTGGAAAGCCTTGCCGGTGTTGGCCAGCAGAACGCGCAGGGCGCGCTCCCTGGGGCCATCCGCGCCGGTCAGTGCGTCCATGCCAGTCCGTGTCTCGTCCAGCCGTTTCAGCAGGCTGTTGCGGTCGCCCCACTGTTCGGAGGGCATGCGCAGGGTCATGTTGGCCAGCGCCGGCCCGGTGCCTCCGGGGATGAACGGCGCGGTTGACCGCGCGAACGGACCCGTGGCCGTCTGCAACTCAGCCAGCCCAAAGTCGGGTGGCGGCACGCGCTTTTCCCCCACGGCTCCCGGCATCAGGTGCATGCTGCTGGGCAGGGCGGTGACAGGGTTTTGGGGTCCAGCGATCGAGTTGTATGCCGCACCCAGACTGCCCATCAGCGAATGTTGGCTGACCAGTGGTTTCAGGTCGTGGTTGCCGTCACCCGGCACATAGGAGCGCACCACGCAGAAACGGTCAGCCCGCTCGGCCAGTTTGGGGAAGTGGGAGCCAAATCGCACACCCGGCAACCGGGTGGGCAGATGACCGGTCACAGTGCGGATGTCTGCCGGTGCGTCGGGTTTGGGGTCCCAGAATTCATACTGGCTTGGCCCGCCATGCAGGAAAATGAAAAGGACAGACCGGTCCCGAAGGGCATCCCTGCGGTCTGCTTCCCCGGCGCGTGCCATTGCTCCCAGCCCGGCGCCGGAAAACCCGCCGGCAAGAAAGGGCACACCTACCTGAAGGAAGGCGCGGCGGTGTGTACTCAATTTTGGCAATACCGGCATGGAGAATGTCCGGCGGGTTGGGTGGTCACAAATCGGGCGGAAAGGCCCCGGGCGAGTGATTAAAGAGTACCCCTTTTGCAGCCTTCCAGCCAGACAAATCGCTGGATCCTCTGAATGGAATCACATCTATGGCCCCAAAATGGGGAAGGTCAGCTGATTTTTTCCGGATCTTC
>CAWUOE010000352.1:0-4186 GCA_963923355.1 uncultured Gemmataceae bacterium
TTGCTGGCCTTGAAGTGCCTTTTCGACACTGATTGTCTGGACAGGCATGGCATTCAGCACATTGCCTTGACGTTCGATCTGATCCATGGCGGCCCGGGGGAGGCCGCGTTCCCTCATTTCAGCCACAAAAGCCTTGGGATTCTCATACATGAACCGGCTTCGGCTGCGCATCGTCTTGTCGGGACCAACAAGGTAGCATTCGCCTGTGTCACCCAGTCCCTCGGCTTTCCAATTGAAGTTGCCGGTGGTGATGCGGTTGAAATTGCTGATGGGAAATTGCAAAGCCAAAAGGCCAATCATGCGCGGACCATCAAATATTGGGCTGGCCACAAAGCCCATGGGGGCCCCCCAATTCGGCCGATAAGGCTCGAAATCGACCACCTTGAAGTCGTCCACATCGCGGGTTTTCCGCAGCTTGCGCATGGCTTCCGCGAGGTTGGAGTTGGAGTACGGGCCGCTTTCCAGGTTGGTGGCAAAATCTGTGGATTTCTGGAAGCTGTAAATCACATCGAGCGTTTCCGCATCGATGAGCATCACGTCCTCGTACCCGAAGACCGAGGCGGCCCGGGCGAACAGCTTGTGGAATTTCTGGTGGGCGGCGCTGTAGGGACTTTTGTCCCCCGGGGCTACATCCATCTCCTGCTTTTTCAAGTACTGCCCGGGATTGGCGGCGATGTAGTGGTACTGCAGGTAGGCTTCCACGGGATTGGTTGGCATGTATTGGCTGACTTGTGGTGTGCCCTCGACCATTTTGTCCAAACCGGGAATGAAGGTCTTGGCATAGAAATCCTCCAGGGCTTTTTGTTGCCCCGCGTCCAGCTTGGCGGTGGATTGGAGTTCCTTGTAGGCGGCCCGCAGGGCGACCATGCCGTTCAGGCAGGCCTGGCTGTCGGAGAAGGAAATGGCTTGATCGCGGATGGCTTCAAGCATCGCCTTCAGCGCGTCGGTCTTGGCGACCCGGATACCTTGCAACTGGTTGTAGGCGGCATCCTTCAGGGCTGAACTGGCGGACTGGTAACCGATCCACCCCACCGTGGCGATGGAACCCAAGGTGACGGCCAACAGGAGGAGTATCAGTTTGGACTGGATGCTCAAACGATTCAGGCCAAGCATGCGTGAATTTCCACGATGGTCGGAGGTCCCAGTAAAACCTTATTTTTACCGCAAACTGGCCCTTTTGACACGTCTTTGCCTGCTTGTCGAAACAGGATTTTGGCATCTTTCACATTTATTTGGTTTTCCAAAAAATATTGGTTTGGCCTCTTTTCCTAGGCTTCAGCGGGGGTAGATTCGAAAAGGGTTCGTCGGACCGGTGGGTTGAAGCCTTTGGGGAAACAGGATGAATGGCTGGCTTTATTTGGTTTTTTGCCTTGTGGCCGGAGGAGCGGGGTCGGTGGAAAAACCGGCTGAGATCCTCGTGGTGGACGCTGCCACCAACCGGGGCATACCCGGCGCGGAACTGGAGACCACCCATAACCTGGTTTTTGTCACGGACAACGCGGGGCGGGTCGCTTTCCATGAGCCGGGGCTGATGGGCTGTGAACTTTTTTTCAGCATCCGGTGCCACGGTTACGAAATCCCGCAACACAGCTTCGGTTTCAGGGGTGCCAAGGTCACACCCCTTGCCGGAAAAGTGTCCACCATCCGTCTCAAGCGTATCCAGCCCTCGGAAAGGCTTTGCCGCCTGACCGGGGAAGGCAGGTTTAGGGACAGCATCCTGCTGGGTTACAGGGTTCCGGATTTCGCCAGCGAAAATCAGGGCATGGTGGCCGGTCAGGATTCAGTGCAGGCGATTGAGTACAAAGGAAAAATCAGATGGTTCTGGGGAGACACCCTGAAGTTGTCGCATCACCTGGGGTTGTTCCAGACGGCGGGCGCAACCACGGAGATTCCCGGGACCGATTATGACGCTTCGGCCGGCATTCCCTTCCGCTATTTCACGGATCGCGAAGGCTTTGCCCGCGCCATGTTTCCTTACAGCAAAGTGCCGGGGCGGCTGGTCTGGGTTTTTTCACTCTGTGTGGTGCCGGATTCACACGGTAGGGAAAAGTTGTTGGCCCATTACACCGTACGCAAAGACCTGATGAAGGAATATGAGCACGGCGTTGCGGTTTACAACGATGAAAAGGAGATCTTCGAGTCGGTCTCGGAACTGCCTTTGAATGAGACCTGGCGGATTCCATCGGGACACCCTGTCCCCTGGGAGGATGGGGGAAAAAAATGGCTGCTAATGGGCAGTCCAACCCCCTGCGTCCGGGTGCCGGCGACTTACGAGGCGGTGATTGATCCCAAACAATACGAAGCCTTCACCTGCGCGGCGGATGTGAAGGATGGCAAGCCGTCAACGCCCCAATTGGACCCGGATGGCAAGCCCGTGTGGCGATGGTGCAGGGACTTGCCGCCCGTCGATTCAGAAATCGAGGCCCGCTGGGTGAAGGAAGGAAAGATTCGTCCCGCGGATGCCCGCCTTTGCCCTGTGGACGTGGCGGGCGTGGAAAAAGGGCGGATCATGCTGCATAGCGGAACGGTACGCTGGAATAATCATCGGAAGCGTTGGATTCTCGTTTCCAGCCAAACATGGGGAACGCCCTCCTTCCTCGGGGAAGTTTGGTACGCCGAGGCAAAATCGCCCCTGGGCCCGTGGACCCAGGCGGTTCGGGTGGTCACCCATGAGAAGCAGACATTTTACAACGTGTGTCACCATACTTTTCTTGACAGGCATGGCGGCCGGGAGATCCATTTTGAGGGGACTTACGGCAACGAATTTTCAGGCAATCCCTGGAAGACCCCGCGTTACAACTACAACCAAGTCCTCTACCGGCTCGACCTGGACGACGAAGCCGTGCGCAAGGCCCGTATGGAGTGAGCCAACTCAGAAAAGACGAGTGATCGGCTCGCCAGCCGCCAAAGGGTAGGGGCGATTGGCTTGGTCACGCATTTCGCTGGCGGGGTTGATGCCGAAACGCCAGAAGATGGTGGCGGCCAAGTCGCCAGGGGTTGCGGGGAAAGTGGCCGGGTAGGCGCCGATCCTGTCGCTGGAACCATGGACCGCGCCCCCCTGCACCCCGCCACCGATCAGCAGCACGCTGGAACATTCCGGCCAGTGGTCACGCCCGGCTGTGGAGTTGATCTTGGGGGTGCGGCCGAATTCACCCGTTACCACGATCAGCGTGGAATCAAGCAGCCCACGGGCGTCGAGGTCCTCGATGAGGGCAGAAAGTCCCCGGTCTAGCGGTGGAAGCAGGTATTTGCGGTGCTGGTTGGCGCACTTGGAGTGGGCATCCCAATTCTGGCCCTGCTGCTTGTAGTCGTAGACATTGATGAAGGGTATGCCCGCCTCGACCAGGCGCCTGGCCAGTAAGAAGTTTTGCCCGCGCATCTCGCGGGCGTAGCCCATCTCGCCGCCGCCTCCATTCACTTCGCCGGTGGGAGAGGCGGGCTGCTCAAAGCCGTAGCGTTCCCGCACTCGCGTCGATTCCCGGTTGATATCCAGCGCATCCCGCAAGGATTTCGAGTCCAACAGGCCCAAAGCCCTGTCGTAAACGGTATCGAGGGGTAGTTTCTTGGGGGCAGGCTGCAGGGAATCCAGCAGGTCCCGGCGGGCACGGTGGGTGGTGCCGCTAGCTCCGACATTGGGTTGTAGGACATCGACCCGATATCGCCGCCCGGCGGGATCGACATCGATGCGGAGCGGATCGAACTGGCTTCCCAGAAAACCTCCTCCCTGGCAAGGAGTGGGGACGACATTCTGGAAGACATAAGGCAGAGAGGCCAGGGGGACTTCCGCATTCCGGCGGGGGTTAAACGCGGCCACCACGCTGCCATGGCAAGGATAGTGCTGGGGAAGCGAAGCGAATAACTCACGGTCGGGGCCATCCAGCGCGCGCCCGGTCAGCATGTGGATGGAACCTGAATCGTGCAGGTGACCGCCGTGGTGCATGCCGCGGATGAGGGCTGATTTGTGCATCCACCGTGAAAGCATGGGCAGGTGCTCACAAATCTGGATGCCGGTGGCGCTGGTGGCCACGGGTTTGAACTCTCCCCGCACCTCGGCCGGGGCCGAGGGTTTCATGTCAAACGTGTCGATGTGGCTGGGGCCACCGTAGAGAAAAACAAAGACACAGGAACGAATCGGCTTGGGCTGGCTAACCGACTGGCCCGCAGCCAGGGCCCGCCACAGTCCCCC
>CAWUOE010000353.1:0-4167 GCA_963923355.1 uncultured Gemmataceae bacterium
TGCGGTCCAGGCAAGGGGTTTTCTGCTTCATGGCTCCGAAGGGACCAACGTCCCCATAACCAAGGTCATCCATCAGCACGATGACAAAATTGGGTCTGTTTCCGGGTCGATCCTGTTCCAGGGAACTCAAGCAGGAAATCATGCTCAGAAAAAACAGCATCAAGCGCCCTCCCCGGGCGTTATGGATCCTTGGGGCACTCCTTCCATAAGCGGGTATGGGAAAGACAGTTGCAAGTTATTTTCCTGCCGAAATGGCCAATTCTTCCAACAATTGCTTCCAGGATGTGGCTTCCCGCTCCGGACTGACCAGCACCCTGGCGGGATTTGCGGCTGCCAACAATTCGTTCCTGAATGCCGGGTCCTTTTCGAAGCGATACATCAGGCTGGCCAGTTTTTCCGCATCCGAAAAGGGGAAATAGCCCGGGTATTGTTCACCAAGCAATCCCACCACACCGGAGGTGGGGGTACTGAGCACCGGTATCCCCAAGGCCACAGCCTCGGAAACCGCGCTGGGGCCACCCTCGGCCAGGGATGATTGCACCAACACCCGGCAACGCGCCAATACCTGAATCGCCTCGCTCCTCGGTAGTTCACCCAGCCAGCGATAGCGCGGGTTATGGCGGGACTCGGCAGCAGCCTCTTGGGCACATGCTTCTTCGAGCGCACCTCCCACCTGCGTGACCCGGATGAGAGATTCAGGGGGCAGTTTTCGGCAAGCCCTGGCAGCCAGAAGCGGATCCTTCACCGTGCGTAAATGGCCCAGGACGCACACTTCCACGCAATCCGTGTCGGCCCCAGCCGTGTGGGCTGGTGGCGAAAACGACTGAAAAATCACTCTGGTTTTCGGTCGGATTTCTTCTGGCAACTGCAAAGCCAGATGGTTTTGCAGAACAATGACCCGTGTCGCTGCCTGGAGGGAGCGGTCCAGCACCGGCCGCAAATCCCCTGGCTGGAAAAAATCGGTCCCGGTCAGCACCACCAGGATCGGCCGCTGTGGAAAGGACTCCCTGAAACGGTTGATGGCTTCGCCGGAACGAATCGCATGGAGGGCCACAACAGCATCGCAACCGGAATCATCTTGGGCCGGGCCATGCATCACCGCAACCGAATGGCCCAACCGCGTGAGAATGCCACGCCAGCGCAATGCCGTCACACGGTTACCGGTCCGCGACCGCGGGGGAGCAGGACAAACAATTCAAATGCGGGCCATACTTTTCCCCGGAAGTCACTGGGCTTTTTTACCAAACTGGAGCGCGAACAAATCCGCTTCCTGCAGGACAAATCTCAATCGCACCGGTTTGCCCGCCAGTTGTGACAGCTCGGCAGCCTTGCCCCAGCGAACCTGCATTTCAATCGCATCCCCCACCAACGGCTTGCATTCCTGGAGGGTGAATCCTGGTATCGGCTCCCCCGATTCATTCTGCACTTCCACCCGCGCACTGCCTCCGGCACTGGTGGCAAGGTTCAACACAAGCCGCTCCCCGGCGAATCTCAACGGATGCGTCACCATTTCCCCGATTTCAGCCCCTGCATGCACCGAGGCAAATCCATCCGTGCGCAACGTAAACCGGCGGAACGGTGTGACATAAATCGACATTTCCTCCGCTCCAGTGGGCACCACATTCAGCGCTGCGTAATTCGAACGGTTCCCCCAGCGCGCCGGGTCCAATCCGGGACGGATGAACGCCTCCCGGAAGGTACGGTCGAAGGGCGCTCCACCCAACTCGGCCCGGGCTGTCATGAAAAGGATGTCGGTACTCTCGCCGCGTGCCGGGTGAAAGCGGGTGGGCAGCGCCACATACAGGTGCGGAGCCCTGAAATAAGGATGGGTGACCGTGGTGTAGACGTGCTCGCCTGGAAAATTAGGCTTCAGGGGTACCGCATCCGTCCAGGTGACAAAATCCTTGGATGTCGTTCGGCACACACTGCGCAGTTTCTTATCCAGAAAATGCCTGAAGTAGCAGACATAGCACCTCTCCGCGTCGGACCAGAAGGAGACGTTCTGCGAATCAAAGGCGTACTCCTTCGTGTAGGTGATGACCGGCTTGTCCAGAAACTTCCTCCACCGGATTCCGTCAGCGGAAACGAAGGCGAACAGTCCAGATTTCACCGTCCCCGCCAGGGCCTTGAATTTTTGTTCCGGCCCTACCCCAGGTCGGCGGTCCAAAAACGGCGAGAAATTGTGGCAATAGGGCGCCTCATGCAAAATGACATTGTTTTCCCGGGTGCCATCCACCTCCACCAGGCCCAACTTCGGTTTGGTCCAGCGGATTCCATCCCTGCTTTCGCAATAGCGGGTGACCTCGGTCACATCGCCGTCATGCTTCGAGTTCCGCGCATCCCGGGTGTACAGGCGGAACAGGCCGCCATCCCGGATCACCGTGCCATATTCCATGTTGTCCGCCGGCTCCGCCATCGCTGGAGCCAGCTTGGGTTCCTGCAACCGAAGCTCCGTGTTTTTCAGGCGATCAATCAGATAATGATCAACAAAAAGCTCCCGGCGATCACCAATCTCCCGAACCGGGGCGGAATTTTTCCCCGGCTCACCCTGCCCCAGCGTCCGTTCCGCTATGATCGAAATCCAAAAGACCGCCAACAAAGCCAACCGGCACATGCTAATCCCCTCCGCCGTCGATCAAGGCCTACAGTCTAATCTCTCTCAGCCGCATGCTCTGCGCCAAATTCCCTCCATCACTCCCCTGGATATTCAAACCTGCCTCCCGCGGTCCCGTTTTTTTTGAAATCATGGTGAAGAAAGAAGGGAATGCCGTCATGCTGAAATCGGTTTGGGCTGTTTCGTTGCTGGGCCTTGCCTCGGCATTCGCTGCCATGGCAAGCGAACAATCCGGCGCACTTTTTCCCTACAACAAACCCACTCTGATTGCCCACCGGGGTGCTTCGGCGCAAGCGCCCGAGCACACGCTTCCGGCCTACCAGCTTGCGCTGGAACAGGGGGCCGACTTCGTGGAGCCAGACCTGCAGATCACCAAGGATGGCGTGCTCGTTTGCCTGCACGATGTCACCCTGGAGCGTACCACCGATGTGGAAGACAAATTCCCCAACCGCTCCCGCGAGATAAAAGGTAAAAAAGTCTGGCCGGTGGTTGATTTCACCCTGAATGAGATCAAAACGCTGGACGCCGGTTCTTGGAAAGCCCCTCAGTTCGCCGGCACCCGGGTACCCACCTTCCAGGAAATGATCCACTTGGTCCGTGGTAAGGCAGGGATCATCCCTGAAATCAAATCACCCGAGACCTATGCCGCCCAGGGTTTCGACATGGGCAAGCTGATGGTCGATTTGCTGCGGCAAAACCAGCTCGAACTACCGGGCTCGGATCCCAAAACACCTGTGATCGTCCAATCGTTCAGTTTGGAAAGCCTGAAAAAACTGCGGGTGGGACAATCCTGCAAATTGCCCCTTGTGTACCTGTTCAGCCGCCCCGAGGGTTTCGACACCCCCGCCGGCCTCCGGAAACTCAAGGAGACCGTCGACGGAATCGCCCCCAACAAGGCGGTTGTGCTGGCAAAACCTCAACTCATCCAAATGGCACACGAATTGGGCATGTCGGTCACTGTTTGGACCTGCAAGGAGGGCCAGACCGGCAAGTTTGCTTCAGTGAAGGAAGAAATGCGCCACCTGCTGCAGTCGGGCGTCGACGCAATCTTCACCGACAACCCCGACCAGTTCCCGAGGTAATTGGTTACGACCAGGCCGGGCCACCAACACACCCTTCCCCTTTGCGAACTGTTGGAAAACAATGACGGTGTCCCTGCCGTAACAAGTGGGGCCTCAGGAGTTGCCTGCCATGCTGTGGACCGTCTTCGCTTCCTCACTGCTGCTGTCTGTTTGCAGCCAAACTGGTCAGGATGACCCCTTGGCAGAGGCCAGGGCCCGTCGCCAGGTGGTGATCGACCGTGCGGATCGCCTGGTTTTGGAAGCTGTGCAGCTGGCGCGCCGGGATCCTCAGGCGGGTGGCCCCGCTTTGGAAAAAGCCCGCCATGCCGTTCAGCAGGAACTGGCCCTTCCCGATGACCGCAGGGCAGCCCATCTGAAACTGATCCAGGCAGTGGAAGACAGGATCCTTGTCACCCGACCGACAACCGTCCCGGCTGTTCCCCGCCCACTGAACCCGGATCTTCCCAACCCCTGTCTCTTATACACATCTGA
>CAWUOE010000354.1:0-4162 GCA_963923355.1 uncultured Gemmataceae bacterium
GTCGAGCAGTTTGCCCAGTCTTTCAGCCAGTTGCCTCGTACCATTTGCATCGGATGTAGGTTTTTCCCTTGCGGTGGCCGCCAACCTCATGAACTTGACCACGCCAGCGGCAAGTGCCGCCATCTGAAGCGCACGCTCAGCCCTGGTGGTCACCCGTGAGGGTTCAATGGCATCAGCCGTTTCCTCGCCTTCGGATTGAGGCGCGATCTGCCCGCGATTGGCTTCACCTGATATCAAGTTGCTGTTGAACTCGTTCTCAATGTTAATATGTTTGCCACCTTGATTGTCTTCTTTTGATCCTGTCTCATCACAGGCGGCCCACTTTTCGAGCACCGAAACAAAGAAATCCGCCCAGCAATCCGGGGACATTCCGGTGCGATGCTCGTCGCAGATCCGCCGCAGCATCGGCCAAAGCCAGAAATTCTTGAACGATCCGCGTGCCCAAGGGTCACTCACGATCCTGTCTATGTCATTCAGGAGCGGCATGGCCGGAAAATTCAACAGCCGGTTGAAAAACTGTCCGGGACGGGTGTCCAGGGGCATCGTGCTCTCCGCAGGACAACTGACTGGGATGCCTGCCAACTCCAGCGCCAACCTCACTTTCTCGGCGTGGGCGCTTGATGGCACCACCACGGCGACCGAGGGGAAATGATCGCTGACATTAAGGATGTCGATCAACCTGGAAGCAACCCACAGCGGCTGCTGGAATGATTGCCTGAGGCGAACAACGCCAGGCATGATTGCGGATGACGAAAATCCCGAGGGCATAATGCAAATCGCTGCATGCGAAAGCAACGGATTTCCCGAATAATGGGATGTCAGTAAATCAGCATCTTTTTTGTCCGGCGGCTGCGCCACAATGATCTCCAGGCGAACATGCTCTGACAATGCCCTGGCCAATTCAGACAGTAGGCCGTCAATAAAATCGAAGCCCTCAATCCTGATGACCCCCACCATTTCACGCAGGTGCCTGACAAGTGGAGAATTCGGGCCTGAACCAAGTTCGTTGAGGACCAGCCGATGCCTGTCACGGTGCGAGCACTTTCCCATGGCCGCCAACTTATTGCGGAAAAGGACAATGATTTCTTGCATCCATCCCGGCGCCACACCCTCATGCCCGAGTCGCTCCACCTCCAGCATCGTGGCTATCATTCCCGCATTCGGAGTTTTTTTTTCCGCTTGTGTTATTGACCCCATCAACAGGAACTGCTCGACAGCCGTGGGTAATTGGGGAGCCTTGGCCATGAAACCCATGCATTCCGACAGCAATCGCTCGACCGTGAGCACCCTGGCTTGGCTGACGACGCAATCAAGGCCGTCAGGGGCAAGCAACCTCCTTCGCGCCCGCTCATCGGACACGACAAGCCATGGGGTCGTCTCCGGTTTGATTGATACCGACGGGGCGGGCTCAAAGCCAACGGGCGTGAGCACTGATGGGCCAGGGTGAACAAGAATTTCCAACATCTGTTAATTCCTTTTTTTGAGAGACAATATCCTTCAGGATGCAACCACCACGGTGCCCCACTGGGCCTCGCCATGATGCTCAGGAACGACCCACAAAACCGGATACCCGGGGCGGCGCCTGGGAAGTTCCGTGTGCAAATCCGTAAGGCCAATGAAAAGGTCGGGGCGGTTGCCGTTGCGCTCGATCCAATCGAAGACCGGGACATGGCTGGTGCCACCGCCTCCTGCCGCTGCCCCTCGACTGAGCCATGCCGGCAGTTCATCCATCGATACCACCTCATGGACCTTGGCATCGGCAACGATCAGGTCCAGGTCGAGAACTTGCTCCATCAGGGGCCGGATCTCCGAAATGACCTCACCGAGGAGTTCCGGGGACATGCTGCCGCTGGTGTCGAGCGCCACGACCACCCTTCCCACTTTTTCATCCTGGCATCCGGGCACCACCAAGCCCTCGGCCATCCAACGCCTGTTCGGGTGGCTGCGGCTGAATTCCTCGCGGCCGATAAAAGCCGTCAGGTGATTGCGCAACTGTCGCCGCCAATTGACCCGGGGTGTGGATGGGGAGTACTTCCTGGCGATGTCACCTGGAATGCTTCCCCTTTTATCGCTTGCGCGCCAATGACTAACCGCCGCGCGAACCATATCCTCAAGTGCCTCGCGTTCCGCATCCGTCAGTTCACCAGGCAAGTGAATATCAATGCCTCCGGCATGGTCCTCCACCGTGATCTGGCGTCCCCCATTCGTCTCGGGACCTTGGGTTGATGGCATACCCTTCTTTCCCGCACCGGGCTCAGGCATGCCGGCATCATCGGAATCGCACCCACCCGAGGAATTGCCATTCGTGGCCGGCAGGTTGAGCGTGACCCGAACAACAATTTTCCGCCTGGTCGCGAATTGCTTGTCAGCCAGCAACTGTTCATAGATCGTCTCCGCCACCATGTCGTCCATGGATCGGTCCAGGAGGATGCCGGAAGGCGGGGAGTAGATGCGGCTGGTCATTCCGGATGGATCAGGAATGTCGGCCACGATCCGGTTGATGGCATAGTCGGTCGCACAATTCCACAAAAACTGGTCACGGCCCTCCTGCCTGGCAAAACTAGCCTGCACATGGTGGCAGACCTCATGCAATAGAACAAAGCCCAGTTCCGTGACCCGGAGATTGGCGGTTAGCTCGGGGTCAAAGTAGATGTTCCGCTTGCAGTCAGTGGCGGCAATGGCCCCGAGCCCACGGGCGGGGATTATCCGGCACTGCATTAACAGGTATCCCCAAAAGGGGTGGACCTCAATCAGTGTCATTCGGATGGCCGAGATGCGTCTTAATTCGGCATCTGTTAAGTCCTCAGGAGAGGCTGTCACAGGTTGTAGCCTGCCTTTCGGATGGCCACCAATTCCCCTGCCAATTTCCGGAAGGCAGGGGATGCCCTCAGTTTGCCAGGCAGCCAGTTCACGCGCCAAAGGCGACGCAGGCAAAGCAGTTGGTATTCAGGATCCAGTCCGCGCGAAGCCATGAACGCGACAAGGTTCTCGATCTCCTTACTGCCGAGGTCATTCTGCTCGATGACCCAACTGGCAACTGCGAATATGGCCGCGTACCGGAAACTTGGCTCAAGCCCATCCCCCTTGGTAAAGTCGATCTTCTGACCGCGGCGGACGATTGCCACGGGATCGACTCTCCCGTAGATGGCCAACCAAGAATCGAAATCTATCGCAGCAGCCACACCCACGCAGGCCGTGAGGATGCGGCGAATTTGCCCGGGGTCCACCTTGCGGATCACCTTGGCCGCCATTTCCCAGGTGCGAGGCGAAGGAAATGCATCTTCGCCCGTGTTCTGGTACAGCAGTTCCGCCCCGCGGGCTGAAATGAACCCAAGAACCCTCCCATCGATGCCGTTGTCAGTCCCCCATTCCACCCATGACCTGGCGTCCACTCGGAGACGGAAATGGGCGAATCGATTGCTCAGGGCAGAACTCAGGGGGGTGACGATGGCATTGTCTTCCTCCAGATTGCCAGCCGCGAGAACAACGGTGCCCTCATGAAACTGAAAGGGCCCAACCCGGTGCTCAAGGACAATTTGATAGGCGGCTGCCTGATGAAGTTTGGTGACTGCGGCGTTGATCTCGTCGAGGAAGACCAGAACGGGTTTCGATACAGCCTTGGCCACCCAGTCGGGCGCGAGAAGGTTAAGCTGCGTCCTCTTCTCGTCAGGGAAATAGACCCCGGCAACATCGGCGGGATCACGCTGGGCTAGCCGGATGTCGACCAGCTCCAGTTCCATTTCCTCGGCCAACTTGGCGGCCATCGCGCTTTTACCTATGCCGGGATGCCCCTTCACCAGCACGCTGATCCCGGCCTCCAGCATGGGCCTGACAAGACTCTTGGTATCGTTCCAGTTAAGTCCAGCCTCCTCGGCCACCAACACCCTGGCTTCTTTTTTCTTTGCCATCATTGATTCCTCAAAAAAAGCTCGATCAATTGACAGGCGAACTCGCTTTTTGTAAGCAGCACGGTGATCGCGTGCTTGCAGTACCCACCCACGCTGGCGCGCCTGGCACCATCTGGACAATTGCAGGAGGGCGGCACCTTCCATTCACGCGAGACAACAACCTCGTAATCGCTACCAGCCTTTTCAGCCAGCCTCGACTTGACGCGAAATTTCACCAAATCGGCAGTCGCCCCTTTTGGATCACTTATTTCCTT
>CAWUOE010000355.1:0-4155 GCA_963923355.1 uncultured Gemmataceae bacterium
ACACGAGGAGTATCGTCGGCAGCGTCAGATGTGTATAAGAGACAGCCTCAAACCCAGACTCCCCCCGGTATGGCCCCGCGTCCCGCACCGCCGCTTGGTGCCGGCCCCGGCCGTCTCAGGAATTTGGATTCCAACCGCCCTTCGCCTGGTGGTGCCTCAGCGGGCGGCGGCGCCCCCAGTGCCGATCGTCGTCAGCCGCGAATTTTGTCGCGTCCGGGTGTCATCCGTGTTCAGCCACCCGCGCCGCTCAAACACCATGGCACCGATGCTCCCGCAGCGCGGGCCCAGCCCACCCCGGCTCCCACTCCTTCCGGACCCCGCAAACTTGCCGAAATTCCCAAGGATTTTCAGCCCGGACAGGTGCCAATCCGCATTGAGGACCTGACTCGTTCGGTCCAAGCCGATAAGTTCCGCGCAGAGCACGTCCCTCCGGTCATCGATGATGAGGATGAGGACGGCAAGCCCGCCGCCAAGAAACCCGGCTCGGTTGCGGGTCGGGCTGACCGCCACCGCGAGCGCGCCGATCGACAGGCTCGCCGCGCTGATACCGGTCACAATGTCCGCCTCGACCGCATTGATGACGAGGACGGCCCTCGTCGCCGACTGGGTCGCAAACCCCAGCGCCCCAAGGGCCCGCAGCCCCGCAAGGGCAAGGTTCCCATCACCCTTCCCATCACCGTCCGCTCGCTGTCCGAAGCCATCGGCATGAAGACAGGCGAGCTGCTGATGAAATTGATGGGCCAGGGCATCATGGGCCTCAACATCAACAGCTCCATCGAGACCGACCTCGCGCTCCTCATGGCGCTCGAGCTTGGCATCGAACTCGAGGTCAAAGCCAAGGAAAGCTCCGAGGATGAGCTCCTTCGCCAGTTTGCCATCGAGGATTCGCCCGAACAGCTCAAGCCCCGCGCTCCCATCGTCACCATCATGGGCCACGTCGACCACGGCAAGACCTCGCTGCTCGACAAGATCCGCAAGTCCAACGTGGTCTCCACCGAGGCGGGCGGTATCACCCAGGTGCTGCGCGCATGGCGGGTCGAGCACAATGGCAAGCCGATCACCTTCCTCGACACCCCCGGTCACGAGGCGTTCACCAAGATGCGCGCCCGTGGCGCGAATGTCACCGACATCGCCGTGATCGTCTGTGCCGCCGACGACGGCGTCATGCCCCAGACCAAGGAAGCCATCAGCCATGCCAAGGCTGCCGGCGTGAAGATCGTCGTGGCCATCAACAAGTGCGACCTGCCCGGCGCCAACGTCCAGAAGGCGCGGCAGCAGCTTTACGGCCTCGAGCTCATCCCCGACAACATGGGCGGTGATGTGCCGTTCGTCGAGACCTCCGCCGCCACCGGCCAAGGCATCGACGAACTGCTTGAGACGCTTAGCATTGTCGCCGAGCTCGAGAACCTGCGCGCCAACCCCGACAAGCCGGCCAGCGGCGTGTGCCTGGAGGCGCACATCAGCGAGGGCCAGGGCGTCACCGCCACCATGCTCGTCGAGGATGGCACCCTGAAGAAGGGTGATGTCGTCCTGTGCGGCACCGCCTTCGGTCGCGTCCGCATGATGTACGACGACCACGGCCGCCCGCTGGAGAAGGCCGGTCCGTCCATGCCCGTCCGTCTCATGGGCCTCGACACGGTTCCCAATGCCGATGACCCGTTCCTCGTCGTGCCCGAACTCTCGGTCGCCCGCGAGATCGCCGAAAGCCGCAAGGCTGACCAGGTGGACGACACCGTCGTTCGCCGCCCGGCGCTCAGCTTCAACCTGCCCGGCCAGACGGCCGTCATGGAGCTCAAGGTCATCCTCAAGGCCGACTTCCGTGGCTCCCTCGAGGCCATCCGCAAGGAACTGGAGAAGCTGGAGCATGATGAGGTGAAGGTGCGGGTTCTGCACGCCGCCGTCGGCGGGATCACCGAATCCGATGTCACTCTGGCCCTGACCAGCCCGCAGGACACGCTCATACTGGGATTCAATGCCGTTCCCGACAGCCGCGCCAGCGCGTTGGCCGAGGAGAAGGGCGTGCAGATCCGCGAATACAACATCATCTACAAACTCACCGAGGATTTGAGGGCCGCCCTCGAGGGCAAACTCAAGCCTCGCGAGGAGGTGGTGCACCTCGGCCGCGCCCTGGTGCGCGAGGTGTTCAAGATCAGCAGGGTCGGCGCCATCGCGGGTTGCTTCGTGACACAGGGTGTCATCGAGCGCAACGCGAAGGTGCGCCTGATTCGCCGCGGCGTGGTGGTTTTCCCCCCCGCCGAGCGCACCATCGGGCTCGATTCGCTCAAGCGCTTCAAGGACGACGTCAAGGAAGTGCGCGAGGGTATGGAGTGCGGCATCAAGATCGCCGGATTCGACGATGTGAAGGTCGATGACGTGATCGAGGCCTACCGCATCGAGCAGGTGCAGCGCACCCTATAATGCCCTGCCCGGCCGCCATGGGGGCGGCCAGGCGGGACACTCCCCAAGATGGGGGGTGAAATGGTCATGTCAGGAAGCATGGATCGTTCGGAGATGTTTGTCGGCGGCCTGAAGGTCCGTTTGCTGGTGCGCGAGGCGCGCAGCCTGAAGGACAAAAGGCAGGTCGTCCGCGGCATCAAGGATCGCCTCCACAACGACCTCGGCGTCTGCGCCGCGGAAGTGGGGGCCCTGGAGGATCACCGGCAAGCCATCCTTGGCTTTTCCACGGTCGCCAATGAGGCGGCCCAGGCCAGGCAGGTGCTGGAGCAGGTGGTCACCAGGCTCAGGGCGCATCCGGTCGCGGAATTCTGCGGCCACGAGTTGGAAGTGTTGTCGTTCGACGAGTTGGGCGGCGGGGAGTTCTGACCGGCATGAAGAAGCACCGGATGGCGCGGGTGGCGGAGATGATCCGCGAGGTCGCCAGCGAGACGATCCTGTTCAAGCTTTCCGACCCGCGCGTCAAGCGTGTCACGGTCATGAGCGTGGACGTATCGCCCGACCTCCAGCACGCCCGGGTCAATGTCTCGGTCATGGGCACGCCGGCCCAGCAGAACACCACGCTGAAAGGGTTGCAGCACGCCGCCGGTTTCATCCAGGCGCAACTGGGTGACCGCATGCGTTCCCGCTACACCCCCAGCTTGCGCTTTGTACTTGATCAGGGGGTGAAGCAGAGCGTCGAGATCAGTCGCCTGATCAACGAGGCGCTCGCCAACTCCTCCTCCATGAACGCCTCCCATGCCGGGACCTCCACCGAGGAAAGCCTCGATGAGTCGGACCTGACGGAAGAGGACGAGGATTTCGAGGACGACGAGGACGACGGGGACGATTCCCCGGAATCCTTGGACCAACCGCCAGCCGGTCGGTCCGACCAAAATAAGCCCGTTTCCTGAAAGCGGAAACAGGCTTTCGACTCCGCCCGGCGCTTACCGGGCGGGCCGTGGTGGAACCGCGGCGCTTTTCCGGGTGGGTATCCCGGGCACAAGGGAGTGTTGATGACCATGGCTACCGCAGCTAGCAAGCAGAAACTTCTCACCCAGGTGTTGGGCAAGGGGAAAAAGGCCCCCCCTCTCAAGGATGCCGTCGAACCCGTTGATGTTTCGGCGCTCAACGTCCTCGAGCAAGTCCTCTATGCCTTTTGCCGGGAAGACGCCACCCCCGCCCAGGCCGATCGTGCCTTCCTGCAGTTGCAGGAACGCTTCTTCGACTGGAACGAGGTGCGCGTCAGCTCCAGCCGCGAGATCGCCGAGGCGTTCGACGGCATGGCCAAGGCGTTCGATCGCGCCGAGCGCATTATTTCCTTCCTGCAGGAGTTGTTTGAAACCACTTTCTCCTATGACATGGACCTCCTGCAGAAAAAGGGCGTGAAAGTCGCCGCCAAACAGCTCGAGCGCCAGCAGGCTGTCAGCGATTTCATCGTCGCCTGGGTCACCCAGCGCTCCCTCGGCGGTCATGCCGTCCCGGTCGACAATGCCACCGCCCGCTGCCTGAAGCGCCTTGGGCTGGTCGAGGCCGAGCTGGAGAAGCTGCCTGAAATCCGCGCCGCACTTGAGCACCTGGTGCCCAAGGCCAAAAACATCGAGTTCACCGACACAGTCAGCCGCGTTGCTGTTGAGATGTGCCACGAGAAGGCTCCCGCCTGCGGTGCCTGCCCTCTCTCGGCAGATTGCCCCAGCGTCCGTACCGCCAAGGCCAAAAAGG
>CAWUOE010000356.1:0-4135 GCA_963923355.1 uncultured Gemmataceae bacterium
GGGTTAAACCATAGCTGTCAGGAAAGGCGCGGGGCGGAACGAAATGGCAATGACCTTGGAGCAGGTTCGCGACGAATTCGGCAAACGGCTGGATGCCCGGCCGGCAGGAGACCGTTACCTCGACCGGCCTTGGGAGCGGGAAGCACTGCGCTTTGCCTTGGAAAACAGCGTGACGGTCGACATCGCCCGACAAGCCCTCATGGAGATGTGCCAAGACCGTGGTTTTTTGTTGGAAAGCACCATCCTGCGGGATGCCCGTCACAGGCTTTCGGTGCGGGCTGCTGCAAACCAGAAAATCGATGAGCGTGAGTTTCTGGAAGTGACCGCATTCATACGGGACAAACTGGGAAATAGACTTGAGGAGAAGTCAATTCACCGGATGCTGTGCGAGATCATCGAGGACAACCAGTACCCCATCCACAAGGGTATTCTCGGGATGGACGATTGGTTTGACCGGGTTCGCAAGTCCGCCGGCCTGTCGTAGGACTCGGGTCAGGCCACGGTTCCCCTGGCTGGTATACGAACCGCCCGGCTCAACCTCTCAACCAACCCCGGCAGACATTCTGAGCTACGGACCAGGTGACCTTGCAATCCGGCACGCACGGGAGCTTCCAGGTCATTGACCGGGTCGTCCCCCACCAGCAGGATCATGTGCGCGGGCAAGCCGGATTCCCGAACCAAATGATCATAGAAACGCCCCGCTGGCTTCCGCCAACCCACCTCCGAACTGATCACCCAATGGCGGATGCGGTTCAGGCAGGGAAACCCTGCGCGCACGGCCCGCAGTCGCGAATCAAAGTTTGAGGCCACTCCCAGCACCAAACCTAGCCTGTCCAGGTCTTCAAGCACTCGTTCCAGACCTGGACTCAAAACCCAATTCGCCGGGTCCGCGAAGTGTTGGTGCAAAGAGCGGAAACAACCTTGGGGATCCGAAACATCCGGCAGGCATTCACTCACTACCCCGCGCCACCGGACCTCTTCGGAGAACTCGTTTGTGCGGTGCCCTTCGCGGGCAAATCGATCCTCTTGGTTGGCAAACGCGGTCTTTATCCTGCTGGCAACATCCTGCAAGGAGAGCCGGGATCCAAACCGTTTTCCGGTTTCCCAATAAGCTTGGGCCACGCCCGGGGCGGGATGAAGGATGGTTCCCACCGCATCAAAAAAAACGGCTCGAAGCCTGTCCAAAACTGGTTCTCCCGCTTTTACCAATCCGAAAACAAAACTCATTTAACCAAAAACGCAAAAATCCCCTCGTCCGCCAAAACTCACGAAACTTCCTTTCTGCCGGCCAAAGATCCAATTAAATAGTAGGTCCCATTCACTCAGTTGTGGTTCTGCCTGCGGCCTCCAATTCCTGCTATCCTGTACCTGTCATCTTGGGATTTCATTGTGTGACCCTAAGCGGCATAGCTGAATTTTTCGTTATCTTCTAATCGCCGGAATACAGGAAAAACGGCCATGGCAGGCACCAAGGGTGAGCAGTTTGCGGGTTTGACAGTGGCAGTGATCACCCCGTTCAAGGACGGCGAGGTGGATTACAAGGCCCTGGAAAAACTGGTGGACTTTCACATCGAGCAGGGAACCAATTGCCTGGCCCCGGTAGGAACCACAGGCGAGTCACCCACGCTGGACCACGATGAGCATGAGAGAGTCATCGCCACGGTGGTCCAAAGGGCCGCCGGCCGGCTGAAGGTAATGGCCGGCACCGGCTCCAACAGCACCAGTGAGGCGATCCGACTTACCAGATACGCCGCCAAGGCCGGCGCGGATGGCGCGTTAATGGTGGGCCCCTACTACAACAAACCGACACAGGAGGGGTATTACCAACACTTCAAGTCGGTTGCAGATGCGGTTGGCCTGCCCATCGTGCTCTACAACATCCCGGGGCGAACTGCTTCAAACATCCTTCCGGAAACGATCGCCCGGCTGGCGGAGCATCCGGCCATAGTTGCCATCAAGGAAGCCACTGGTTCGTTGGACCAGGCAAGCCAGATCCTTTCCACCACCAATCTCACCCTGCTAAGCGGGGATGACAGTCTGACACTGCCCCTGATGTGCATTGGTGGACGAGGCATTGTCTCGGTGGTGGGCAATATCGTGCCCAGGGACATGCTTGCCTTGGTGAAGTCCGTGAACGACAGCAACCTGAAAGAGGCATGTCGCCTCCACCACAAGATGTTCAATCTGGCCCGCGACCTGCTGGGTATCGCCACCAACCCCATCCCGGTCAAAACTGCCATGCGGCTTTTGGGCCGGGATACCGGGGAATTGCGCCTCCCCCTGACCCCGCTGGATGAAGCCGGAGTGTCCAAGGTGAAAAAAGCCCTGCAGGCCTATGGCTTGTTGGGCTGACTGATTGGCTGCGAGCCGACTCCTACCGGTGCAGGCGGAGTGATGGGCATGGGAACCCCGACCGGTGTGGGATCGGGTGACGGCGTGCCTGCCGCCGGCACCGGAACCGGCAACGATTTGGGAGCCGCGCCCGGATCGTTGGGATCCAGCATGGGCTCAATCTTCACATCGTCGAAGTAGGCAGTCCCAAGCCCGGTGAGAGCCAGAGTCACGTGAACCCTGCCACTTTCAGGCACCTCCCGAAACAGCGTGACTTGGCGCCATCCTGGCGTCCGATGCAGCCGGACCGCCATGGGTTCGCCAGCACCTGAATCAAAGAAAAGCGCTCCGTCCCCGGTTCCGGCCAATGGCTGAGGAATCTGCACCCAGGCACTGATGCGCACCGGCATACCGGGAGGCAACTGCATCGCCGGGGAGTGGATAGCTACCAGCGCCCGCTCCAGCGCCGCGGGCGAATTTTTCGGGTCTTTCGGCTGCACCCGGAGCATCAGACACTGCTTCCCACCATGCGCGTTGTTGTCCACCCGCCTGGCGCCAACCACCACCGGATCAAGGGTAGCGTCCTCCTGAACGGTCCACCCGGGCAGGTTCACATCGGGTGAGGCCTCGAAATCGCCACCGGGTAACACGTTTTCCGTCAGGCGCATGGACCGCATGCGGTCCATGAACTGCCAATGACGCGCCAGTGTGTTGAAACTGCCCGACCAGGGCGTTGCCAAGGGCGTGTCAAGCTCCCGCATGGCTTTTTCCCAATGGGTTCGCATCAGGATGCGAAGCGGGCGCATCACGCGCTGTGCCTCGGCGTATGCGTCGTTGTGTTCCCCGTTGCGGCGATAAGCGGCGCTCAGCTCCAAGGACTTCTGCGCCCTTTCCAAGAGTGGTTCGGCATCCACTTCCCCGTGCCCGATCTGCTTCAGGTCCGCAACGATGGTGCGCACCTTCGTGAGGCTCTCCGCGGCCTGATCATAGGACCATTGGGCCGCGGTGCGCGCCACCCGGCGCTGTTGCTCCTGAAATCGCACCACTGGCCCGTTCGGGCCCAGGTCGGAGGTGACCACGGCGGCGGTCGCCATATGAAAATCGCGGAACAGGATCTCCATTCCACCCGCTTTTCGCTGCCAAGGGAGCGAACGCACCCCACCCGGGCTCACTTCCCAGGCGCTGGTTCCCACTGGCACATGGGGCACCACCACCTTGAGGGCGGAAACGGCACCTTGGGCTGGAACGAACTGCGTGTGGTCACCGAACCAAACCGGCAACACCAGATAGTGCTTGTCACAGCGAAGGACTGCCGCCTTCACTTGAGGGTGGGACGTGTCCACCCAGCGGGGTTCCTCCCCCGTGACCAGCAACGGTTCCAGCAGGCTGATTTCCAGGTTCAGCAATGCCAGCGCCAGCAATCGGTCGCGCCCGGAGTGGCTGTCGGCCAAAAATTTGTCGGACCAGTAACCGATCCCCCGCATGCCGGAACCGATGGCGATGTAGGTCATCAACCGCACCTGTTCAGGTGTGGGACCGACAGGCTCCTGGAATGCAGAACCGGGTTCCTGGCGATAAGCGGTTTTCACATACCAGTCCGGCAGGTGGGTCTGCACCCACGTCCATGTGTAGGTGCCGGGCGAGGCGAACTGGCGGCGCAACATCAGCCAGTCGCGGTACTGGGTGAAATCCATTCCCGTGTAAAGCGGCCACCGGTGCATGCCCAGCATGACCTGTTCGATGGAACGACTGTAACGGCCGAAACCATCCCACACATCCACGGCCACCGGTCGGCCGGGATCGG
>CAWUOE010000357.1:0-4129 GCA_963923355.1 uncultured Gemmataceae bacterium
CAAGACCAAGGCCAACCCCGGTCGCGCCTGGGTGATGGTGAAGGCTCCCGTCCTCACCACCGAGGCGCTGCTGAAGGCGATGCACGCCGGTGATTTCTACTGCAGCACCGGCGTCACCCTCACCGATGTCCGCCGCGACAACAACACCCTGGGGGTGAAAATCGCGGGCCAGCCCGGCGTCACCTACAAGACCCGCTACTTCGTCACCCGCAAAGGCACCCCGCTCGATTCCAAACCCGCCGTGGACAAGGACGGCAAACCGGTCACGGGCACCTACGATCCCGGCGTGGGCGAAATGGTGCTGGAGACCGACGGCCTGGAATCGTCCTACACGCTGAAGGGCGATGAACTGTATGTGCGCGCCCGGGTCGATTCCAGCCGCCCGCAGAACAACCCCGGCGAACCCGGCGACATGGAGCGCGCCTGGACTCAACCCCTCATCCCCGCCAAGCCATGAGTCAGGTGGGTGGCAGCCGAGTGGCGCTGATCAGTAACCAGTTCGAGGCCATGCGCGGTTTTTATGCCGGCCGGCTGGGATTTACCGAGCTGGAAAACTGGGACCGCCCCCGCGCCCGGGGAGTCATTCTGCAGGGCCCCGGCAACTTCCGGCTGGAACTCCTCGACGCCACCCGCGAGGATCCGCCCCTCGATCCCGGCCCCCCCAGTATGCGTGTGCATCTGGTGCTGGAGCTGGAGGATCTGGCTGGCTGGTACCAGAGCCAACAGGGGGAAACTGTACTTCCCCAGGACACAAGCTGGGGCGGCAAGGTGGTGCTGTTGGAAGACCCAGACGGCACCCCGGTCTGGCTGCGCCAGACCTCCGGCTGATCCTGTGTGCGCAGACAATTCCGTGCTGTTCCACCAGCCATGGCGTTAGACTGAATAGACATTCAGTTGGCAAGGGGTCAGGCCATGGAGAATCCGCTTCCGCCCCGTGCTGTCCGCCACTGGCTCCAGATTGCCCTTTCAGACTGGCAGCGACAGGGCATCATCACGGCCGAGCAAGTCGACCGCATCCAGGCCCTCTACCCGATCGAGCCGGACGCTCCCGGCAAACAGCACCGCATCCTGTATGTGCTGGGAACCATGGCCGCCTTCCTGTTCGGCGCGGCACTGATGCTGGTGATCGGCTACAACTGGAACGACATGCCCAAGGAGGCCAAGCTGGGCATCATGCTGGCCGGCACAGCAGCCGTGCACGGACTGGGCTTCTGGTTCCACGGGCGCATGGGCTGGCCCCTGGCCGCCGAAATCGCCCATTTCCTGGGCTGCATTGTCTACGGGGCCGGCATCTGGCTGGTGGCCCAGGCCTATCACCTCGATGCCCACTACCCCGATGGCATGTGGTGGTGGGCCCTCGGCGTGCTGCCTCTGGTGACCTTGTCGGGCCTGCCGCTCTACCACCTGTTGTATGTGACCCTTTTGGCGATCTGGTGCTGCATGGAGGTTCTGGGCTTTCAAAATCCCATCGATGCCATACTTTTTGGCTGGATGGATTTGCCCCGTGGGGCCTATACCCTACCCCTGCTCGCCTTGCCTGGCTTTTTCTGGGCCTATAAGAAAACTTCCTCCATCCTGCTCGGGCTATACCTACCACTGATCGCGTGGTGGTGCACCCTGCAGGCCATCACCTGGCATGCCAGCACCTGGACCTACTTCTGGGTAGGAGGTGTCGGGTCTGTCCTGTTGCTGTTAGCCCAAGTGCATCAACCTGGCAACCGCATAGCCATTCCCTTCCGGGCGTGGGGCACGCTGCTCACCGTGGGCGCCTGGCTGCTCATCAGTTCCAACACCTTCTGGAATGAACTCCACCATATTCGGAGAATATCGGATCAATTCTACCACCTGTGGATCCTTAATTTGGTCTTGTGCGCCATCACCCTCACCGCGGTGGTAGCCATCCTTACACTAGCTTGGCTGCGTCTCCAGCGTGATTCCTCCTACAAACCGGAGCTCATGCACCTGTGGCTACCCGTGGCGCTGGCCTTTGCCACCGTCGTTTTCGGCTATTTGGGTCTGGTGGGGGAACAGGCAGCCTTACCCGCCATGGTGTTCGGCAATCTGGCCATCCTGGCCATCGCGATTCTTCTGGTGCGCGTGGGGGTGACGGAGGAACGGGTACAGCCATTCGCCGGCGGCATCCTCTGCTTCCTCATCTGGACGATGGTCCGCTACATCGACCTGTTCGATGCCTCTTGGGGAATGCTGGGTGCCGCCGGCATCTTCACGCTGGCCGGCATCGGCCTGCTGCTGGTGGGAAGATTCTGGGTGGCCACCTCACGCCCCACCAAGTCTGGCTCTGCCGAAACAGTCCTTCCCCAAACCAGCATCGTCTGGCCCCGCTGGGTGGATCACTGCCTGGCATGGACCAATGCCCACGGACAGGCCCTGCTCGTCGCCATCGTCGGCCTGCAATTGGCCGTGGTGGGCGGCATGGTGGCGCTGGAGCAGTTCTCCATGGCGAACGCCCAAACCGTCTACCTGAAGGTGATCCCAGTCGATCCGCGTGATTTCTTCCGGGGAGACTACGTGGTGCTGGGCTATGATTTCGACAAAGTGATCCAGCGCGACCTGCCCGGCAGGAACGGCCACCTGTATGTGACCCTCACGCCTTCCGCCGATGGGAAGGCATGGCAAGCCGCCAACGCCAGTGTTTCCAAACCAGAAAATGGGATTTTCATAGAGGGAAAAATCAAACCCTGGTCTTCGGGTTTTTCCTCCCGTCCGCAGTTCGGCATCGAGGCTTACTACGTGCAAGAGGGCCAGGGCAAGCAGTGGGAGAAATCGATCCGCGAGAAAAAGGTTCTGGCCGAAGTGCGCGTCGCCCCTTCAGGCAAGGCCCGGCTGAAGGGCCTGATAGCAGAATGATCCGTCAGGCCAGAATCTCCCTCACCACCCGGCCGTAGACATCAGTCAGCCGTTCGTCGCGCCCCTGATGGAAATAGGTGAGTTGCTCGTGGTCCATGCCCATCAGGTGCAGGATGGTCGCGTGCAGGTCGTGCAGGTGCACCTTGTTCTCCACCGCCTCAAACCCGAATTCATCGGTGGCCCCGTAGGCCATGCCGCCCTTCACGCCGCCACCGGCCAGCCACATGGAGAACCCGTACGGGTTGTGGTTGCGGCCCGGGGCACCCTTCCCCTCGCTGAACGGCATGCGGCCGAATTCGCCACCCCAGACGATCAGCGTTTCCTCCAGCATGCCCCTCTGTTCCAGGTCAGCCAGCAGGGCGGCAATTGGTTGGTCCACTTCGCCGGCGTGTTGGCCATGATTTTTCTCCACGCTGGCATGCGCGTCCCAGGTCTCCTCCAGATGGCCGCCACCTGAATACAACTGGATGAACCGCACCCCTCGTTCCACCAACCTCCGTGCAATCAGGCAGTTGCGCCCGAATTCGTCGGTGGGTTGCCTGCCCACTCCATAAGCGTCCAGCGTCCGCTGTGTCTCATTCCCCAGATCCACCGCCTCGGGCACCGCCGACTGCATGCGGTAGGCAAGCTCGTAACTGTGGATGCGGGCCGCCAGATCACTCCCACCCGGATGTTCTTTCAGATGGGCCTGGTTCAGTTCGCCCAGCAGATCGAGTTGCTTCCGCTGCGCCTGCCTCGGGGTGGTACCGGTCAGGTCCAGCACCGGATTGCCGGTGGGGCGGAACAGCGTGCCCGAATACGCCGCCGACAAAAATCCACTCGACCAGTTCGGCTGCCCGCTGATCGGTCCGCCCCGTTTGTCCAGCATCACCACATGTGCCGGCAGGCTGTCGTTGGTGCTGCCCAGACCGTAAACGGTCCAGCTTCCCAGGCTGGGGCGGCCGATGAAGGTCTTGCCCGTGTTCATCGCCACCAGCGCGCTGCCATGCGCGTGGCTGTCGGTGTGGCATGAACGGATCACCGCCAGCTTGTCGGCATGCTGGCGAACCTGCGGGAAAAAGTCGCTGATCGGCAAGCCGCTCTTGCCACCCGGGCGGAACTTGCGCACAGAAGGAGTGAGAAACCCCATCTGCCGCCCGCCCGAGTTGATGAACTTCTTGTCTGGCGGCAGCGGCTGGCCGGCATACTTCTCCAGCGCCGGCTTGGGATCGAAGGTGTCCATCTGGCTGGGGCCACCGTTCATCATCAAAAAGATGCAGCT
>CAWUOE010000358.1:0-4128 GCA_963923355.1 uncultured Gemmataceae bacterium
GGCCCTGGCCCCCAAAGCAGGTTCCCTGATGCAAGCAGTCTGGAATGGTGCGGTTGTTGCCGAATCGGACGAGACCATCGTGGTGGAAGGCAACCACTACTTCCCCGCCTCGGCCCTGAAGATGCAGTTCTTCCAGCCCAGCAACACCACAACCACCTGCCACGCCAAGGGGCAAGCCAGCTACTACCACATCGAGGTGGAAGGCAAGAAGAACACCGACGCGGCCTGGTACTATGCCACTCCCAAGGAGTCGGCCAAGAGGATCGCCGGATATGTCGCCTTCTGGAAAGGCGTGAAGGTGAGCTGACTCCCCGCAGCACCGATCAAGCGAGCGAGGGCGGCCAGAGACTTGGCCGCCCTCGCTCGCTTTCGGGTTGAACCCGTACCGGATCAGGGACTCTCGATGGTGACCGCCATCACGACCGGGGCGCTGGCGTCGCGACCTTTCACGAATTCAATCGCCTTGAGCGGGGCCTGTTTTTTGGGCACCACACTGAGGTAGCGGACCTGCTTGCCCTGCAGGTCGAAGGCGAACTGGGAGCCCGGCACATCGACCCGACGGATGTAGTCGGAGAAATGCTCGCCGTTCTTCAGGGGATGATCCTCCTTGCTGCCGTCCTCGTAGACAAGCCGGACGATCATGCTGGTGGAACCCTTGGGGATGGCCGGGTAATTCCAGCCACCCACGCCGGAGAGCAGGTGGATGGCGCGGACATTGCCACCCACCGGCATGGAGACACTCCTGGGCATCTTGGGTGCGGTGGCGCCGTTGGTGCCGTACAGCATGACGGCATTGGGCCTGGTGCCACCCTTGGGGTCGATGAGCACGAAGGGGACGCCGGCAAAGGTCTTGGGCTTCCAGTCATCGAAGATCATGCGGTCGCCTTCAGACTCCGGACCAAAGAACATGCCGCGATCGGTGGCGATGGTGGCGACCTTGTCGAGCGGCAGGGACAGGAACTTGCCGCGCTGAGTCATGAACTCGAGCAGGTCGGTGAGATCCTTCTCGTTGATCTGCTTCTCGAATCCTTCGGGCATGAGAGACTTCGGCGAGACACTGATTTCCTCAATGTCGGACCGGTTGAGGAGATGCTTCTTGCCCTCGGCATCGACCAGCTCGAGCGAGGTCTTGGTCTCGGAGTTCATCAGGCCGCTGATGATCTGGCCGGCCGTGGTGACCACGGTCCAGGCCCTGAAGTTGCCCTCCACACCGCGGCTGGGATCCATGATGTGGATCAGCAGCTCCTCCTTGGGGTGGGCTGCCATGCCGGACAGTTCGGGCCCGATACCACCGGGGGGAACTCCCGGTCCAGTGACCCCGTTATGGAGGTGGCACTTGGCGCAGTGCTGCAGGTAAACCGCCTTGCCATGGGCGGCGTCGCCCGACTTTTTGGTCACCCCCTCAAGCTGATGGATCACCTTTTGACGGTCGGCACTGGGCAGGCTGCCACCCATCTCCAGCAATTTGCGGGCGCGCTCGCCGATCTTGCGATCGGGATGGTCGGCCATGGCACGCTGCTGGTCGAGTGGCAGGTCGGTCAGACGGAGGGTGCCCTTTTCGCAGGCGTCGAGCAGGGCCGGAGTCCATCCGGTGCGCTGGGCGAGCAGCCGCAGGGCCTGATTGCGGATGGACGGGCTCCAACCGGAAGAAGCCTCAATGATCTCTTTGCCCACGGGCGCATCGGATTTGCCGATCGCCTCGACCAAGCCCCGGGCCAAGTCCTGGGAGGACTGGGGGGTGATCAGGCCGAGCAAGGTTTTGACCAGCGCCGGGTCCCGTTTGCCGAAATCCACCGCCTGGGAGGCCGCGGCGATGCGGGCGGCCTCTGGGGACTTGGCATCCTGGATGGTTTTCATCAGGTCCCTGACGAGCTTTTCGGTCTGCTTCAACAGGCTATCCACCTGCCAGCGATCGCCCAAGCGGATCAGGTCGCCCCGCGCCTCGGCAGGCAATTGCGCCAGCAGGGTTTCCAAGGCCTTGTCGCTTTGGGCATTCAGGGCAACCTTGCCATCGGGCCAGCCCTTGACGAGGCCCTTCAGGACCACGGCAGCCCGTTCCGGTTTGGCTGAAGCGAGAGCCTGGATCAGCTCATCGGCACGGCCTGCCGGTTTGCCCCGGGCGACATGCTCGGCCACGATGGAAGCCACCTTGGTGGAGGTGGCTCCGGGGTCACCGGGCTGGGACAACCACAGGCCCAGGAAGGAACCCTCCTGACGGGCAGCGGCGGCGGGGACCGCATCGGGCAGCCAGCGGTCACCTGTGATGACCGGATCCATCAACGCCTTGGCCAACGCCTCGGGCGCCTTGGGGCTGGCCGGTCGATCCGCCAAGGCCAGGAAAGCAGCCAAGCGCACCTGGGCATCGGGGTCGGCGGTGAGGCCGGCATCGATGATGGCGGTTGCGGCCTCGGCCGTTTCGGGCAGGGCGAGCGCGGCATTGCGACGGACGCCAGCCGCGGGGTGCTTCAAAGTGGCCATGATGGCCTGGGCCACCTTGTCCTCAGCGAGGGCACCCAAGCCGTGGAGGGTCCAGATGGCGTGCATGGCACCCACATCGAGGCCTATTTCATCTACCTTGGGAGTGGCCAAGATTTCGAGGAGGGCGGGGACCACATCCTTCTGGCCACGATCAACCAGCAGGCGCTGGGCGTGCCGACGCCAGAACAGGTTGGGGTTGCGAAGGGTGGCGACCAGCTTCTCGGGAGAGGCGTCCTTCAGGGAGAATTTCAGGTCACCGGGGTTTTGCTTGGCGACCAACCGGTAGATGCGACCGTGGGTCTTGTCGCGCAGCGGGATCTCGTAGGCATTGCCCTTGCCGGTGGTGAAGCCAGCGGGTGTGGGGTTGTGCTGGACGATGTAGTTGTACCAGTCGATCACCCACACATTGCCATCCGGGCCCACCTCGCCAACGATGGGGGCGACCCATTCATCATCACCCGCCATCAGGTTCCAGGACGGCCTGGAACGGAAGTCGGCACCCTCGGGCTGGATCTCGAAGGTGGCCAGCAGGTGCCCGGTGGGTTCCGCCACAAAGGCGGTGCGGTTCCAGTATTCCCGGGGGTAATTGCGGGCTGTGTAAAGGGCGTGGCCCGCCGCGGCAGTGAATCCGCCGTGCCAGTCAACCTGGCGAATCTTGTCGGTGATGTTGGCAAACTTGGGGTTGCCTGCGATTCCCCGCAGTACCGTGGAGGCCCAACCGCGGACGACCTCGTAGTAGCGGTTGGGGATGGGCATGTATTCACTGGGGTTGCCGTTGGCGGTGGAGCCGAACAGGATGCCCTCCTCGGACAGACCTATTCCCCAGGAATTGTTGTTGGTGTTGCGCAGGAACTCCATTTTGGAGCCATCGGGCTTCATGCGGACGAAGCCGGTGCGGAAGTCGTGATTCTCTCCGCCGACCGTGCCACGGAAGCCGGAGTAGCCGACCATGAAATAGATCCAGTTGTCGAGGCCGTAGTTGAGGTTGCTGGGGCCGGCGTGGGTGTCGCCGACATTCCAGCCGGTGAAGAGAACCTTGCGCTCGTCGGCGACATCATCGCCGTTGGTGTCGGTCAGCAGGAGGGTTTCGGGGGCCTGATGGACCAGAAGCCCACCCTTGACGAAGATGATGCTCGTGGGGATGGACAGCTTGTCCGCGAAGACGGTGGACTTGTCAGCCACGCCGTCTCCGTTGGTGTCTTCCAGTATGGAGATACGGTCGCGCCCCTGGCCGGGTGGCCTTTTCTCGTTGGGATAATCAATCGTCTCGGCAACCCACAGGCGACCGCGCTCATCCCAGTTCATGGCGATGGGCTTGCCCTGGATCATCGGCTCGGAGGCGAACAGCTTCAGCTCGAAGTCGGTCGGGTTGGTGATGTGCCGCATGGACTGCTCGACCGGCAGGGGCTTTTGCATCTGGCCCAAGGTGTCCTTGGCGGGCCCGCCACGACGGCGATCGGGATCGTAAAAGGGAATTTTGGCAGGTTGATATTCGAAGGGTGGCAGATCCTTGGCAATGGGGGTCATGTCCGGAGAGCCGCGGTAGGAGCCGGCTGATTCGGGGTCGCGGGCGACCGCCCAATAGAGGCCGCGCTGCAGCAGCTTGTGGAAAGCGGGGTGGCCGAAGGTGCGCTCATCGTGGCCCCAGGC
>CAWUOE010000359.1:0-4124 GCA_963923355.1 uncultured Gemmataceae bacterium
GTCGGCAGCGTCAGATGTGTATAAGAGACAGGGCGGATATCGCCCAAGAACTGAGACACCTGGGAATGGTCGATTTGAGGGTAACGGGGGAGCGGGTACCCAGTGCGCACAGGCCCACCGAGGAGGTGATGGCCTTGGCAGTGGGGACGGAGATGCCCGAGCCGCGCGTGATCGATGCCTTGCCTGCCTTGCTGGCGTGGAATCGCTGGCGGCCTGCCCTGCTGGTAGCCTTCGCGCAAGCCACGCACCCCAGAGCTTTGACCCGGCTGGCTTGGTTGGCTGACATCACGCTATTGATCGAAAGGACGGGAGGGTTTCCCGGGGGAATCACGGGAGGGGAGGACCTGGTGAACTTCCTCCAACGCGTTGAGCGTCCGCATGAGGATGACCACTTGGGTATTAGCGGGGCTGTCCAGCCCGAGCACCGGGTCTGGAAATATTGGCGAATAGACTATCCCACCGATTTGCAATCATTCCGCGATCGAGCCCTCGGGCTTTGGAACCTCCGCGCGGGGCAACCTGATGCGTGAAAGCGTCCTTGCTTTCCTTGCGGATATGGAGCAATGGCTTCTGGCCAGCGTGGATTCCAGTCTGGATGTAGTGCTGATCGGCGGTGCTCCTGCCGGGTTGCTGCGGGAGGTACTGGATGGTTTCGGGAAACCAGGGTTCTCCCAGCTTAACCAAGGTTTTCGACCACAAATTGGCTTTCCCGGAATCGTTCCAACTCGGTGTGGTGTAACCCGTACTCTGGATCCCGGTGGAGAGTGCCGTCCTTCAGCAGTTGCTCCAGTTGACCGTAGGTGAGGTTCAGGTAGCCCCGCACACCCATGTCGTGCAGCCGGTGGTGGAGGCCGCCGGGGTTGAACAGGTTGGGGCGTGCGAGTGACTCCGCCACTTCCCCCGGGATATCCTGATGCCGCAGGTATTCCGCCCAGTCGGTCCAGTAGTTGGGCCGCTTCGAGGACCGGGCCATCCGGTCGGCAAGCCAGGTGGCCAGGCTGAACCCCGCGTGGTGGTTCCGGTCAATCCAGCGCCACAGGTCACGAAAGTTGCGCAGGCGGGTGGTGTTCGGCTCTGCCTCGGGATAACGGCCCTGGCGGCGGGGTGGTCCGATCGATTCAGGCAGGTCGAGCCAGAGACTGGAAACAGGGTCCCCGGGATCGGCGGGCGGGTTGCCGAATAGCCAGCCGTCCCAGGCGCAGGTGAAGGGGGCCGCCTGTTCCCTCAGGCGGTAGGGCAGGAAGTAGGTCTCCGGATTTCGATGGCTGAGACGCAGGGCCTCCGCCAGGGTGGCGGTCAGGGGATGACCGCAGTCGGCCAGCCAATCGGCGAGGACCTGGCGGTGGAGGCGATCGGCGGGTTCGTGGATGGCCCTCTGGAGCAGCGTGACGGGTGAAGCGAGTCGGCACCAGGCGGGCAGGGGGGCCTGGATGGTTTCCCATGCGAGGATGCCGTGGGGCCTGGCGAGGCCCAGGACCGGGTCCAGATATTCCCGGGATTCCAGGATTAGGCGGTGGCCGACCCGCGCGCGCCCGGTTCCGGGCGGGGCGAACCAGAGGGCTTTGCGGCCTTGGTCATCGATGCCGTGGAAATATTTGCCCGTGCCGGTGGTGTCGGCCGGGTGGCGCCGGGGCAGGGAACCGTGCCCCCCATCCGGTCCTTTCGAGGCGGCGTTTTGGGTGTGAGAATTCTGCTTCCCGTTGGCAGAAAACCCATCCTAGCGGCAGCGGAATCACCCAGGGTCAGTGTGGTTGTTTCAACGGACGGGCCGGGTGGCCCGGTTTGGGGACAACGCCCTGTTCAGCCAGCACCTTCGGTCACGGAATCCAGGGGACATCCAGTTCCCATCGGATTCGTGGCGTCTTGCACCGGGTTGCTGCGGTTACCAGGAAGGTGCGGAAGTGAATTGGGCCTGGTTGGCGAAGGAGTGACGTGAGAAGGATGGGCCCAACGGATCCTGGGTGCCCTACAGAGTGAACCGATGGGAAGGAAAGGGTTGGTTTTCCAAGGGAAGGGGAATGGCTCCCGCGAGTCTGTGCTCCCGGTGCAAACCTTGGGAATCAAGATTGGACCAGCCATTTGCCGCCCTTGTCCGGCCCTTGGCGCCTCAGCTCGCCGCTGGATTGAAGGCTCCTCAGTTGCCATTCGATGCCTTTTTTTGTGATCCCGAGGAGATCCGCCAGGTCAGCGGCGGAAACGTGGGGGTTTTTCTGGATACATTCCAGAATTTTCACCCTAGTTTTCACCCTAGTTTTCACCCTAGTTTTCACCCTAGTTTTCACCCTAGTTTTCTCGGACTTGTTCCCGAATCCGTCCCTGGCCGCTTCGGTTGGCGGGAATGGGAAGATGAGCCAGAGGCCGGCTGGTTCTAGACGTATTTCTGGCACGGGGCATCCGGCCTCACGGCAGGAAACAAGGATGCGTTCCACACCACGGCCCCATGCCTCGATTTGGCCCGCGCGGAAAAACACATTGGCGATGTCCGGGTTGAATGGATGGGAGGCGTGTTTGCCAACCAACTTCTCGACCGACCAGGAGGCTGGAAGCTGCCCCGGGTTCCAGATCATCAACTTGTCCTGATACACGCTGATCTGAATCGGGATTCCCGAGGCGTAATCCTTGTGGACGATCGCGTTGAGGACGGCCTCGCGGAGGGCGGGCCCGGGAACTGGCAAGGCCTCCAGTCGCTGAGTGCCCCGGTAGGAGACTCCCGCCTTCAGGTATTTGGTGGAAAGCAAGTCCATGGTGCCTTTCACCTGCCCCAGGAGATCTCCCCGCACCTCGTCGTGGTAGAGGAGGTCGTCGTTGGTCCGGAAAAAGCCGATCTTGACAAATGCCCCGGTGAAAAAACGTTCCGGGTCGGGGTGGAAAAGGAGCAAAGCCGCCCTTTTGAGGAGTTTGCCATCAAATAGGTGTAACTTGTCGATGAGGGCGGTGTCGGAGTCCCTGAGATCACCGGTGGTCATCCGCTGGCTTTGGCTCGCCTGCCTTCGGAACGCCTGTAGGGCTGTTTTTGACAAATCTCGCACAGTCACATTTGGAACCGGCACACCGTCCCAGGCCCTACCCTGTTTGCGCAAAAGAAAAGTGTCCAGCGCTGCTCCCCGCAGTTCCTGCTTGGTGCTACCGCTGCGTATGTGATACTCCCCCTTGTAGCTGACCGGGTAGGGGAACGGATCTACTTGGATCCTGATTAGGTCCTTCCCGGACTCGCGGAACAGTCGTACCTTGGCGACGATTCCGAGGACATCGCGGATTTTGTTGGGCAACTCCTGAAGAAGCTTCCTGGAATTGGGCAAACCCACCGGGCATCCCTTGTCGTCGCGCCCTAGGATCAGGGTACCGCCATCGGCGTTTGCGAAACCGCAAAGCCATTTCAGGTATTCGTCCTTCCATGAGGATTTCCACTCGAGGGCCTGACTTTCAACCATGGGCATTTTCCATTGGCTGCCGCGCCAAAACCTGCTTGAAGGGAATTAAACAAAATCAAAGCGTCTGCAAGGGCCAAGGGGATTCTTTTCAATGATACACGGACCGGGTAAAAAACGCCGCATCGTAGATGTGGCTTTGGGATTGGATGGGTGTTTGGCTTCCGATACCAAGAGCCCTTGCAATCAAATTGGATGAGCAGGGGCAAATGGTTTCATGGGGGGTAGGGTTTCTTGGAAGCGCACGGAGTCACCGAGGACGAAATATGGCGGGTCCGGCGTTTCCTGCGGAAAAACCCGAAAGCCACCGTGACCCAGCTCCTCGACTCCCTGCGGACCCTCCAGACCGCCTCCAGCCTGCGCCGTGAAATGATCCGCCAGGGCTACCGGTTCGACCATCGGGCTCGGCCCTGGCTGGGGCCGTGGGAGCACTATCGTCCACGCACCGCGACCGGCGAGGGGTTGACTTTCCTGCGGAGGAAGCTGGGCTGCGCCTGCCTGATACGCCTGAGTCTGAACGAGGGCGAGGCGGCGTGGCTGTTGAAGGATCCCAAACGCTTGCGGGCCGCACGGTGCAAGGGCCTGCCGGTGCCGAAAGGACTGTTTCCCAAGGATTTCAGGCTGGGTCGGTGCGGTTCTGCGCCCAAACGGCGGAAGGCCTGGCCGGCGTTCGGTCCTGCGGATGGCAGAACGGAT
>CAWUOE010000360.1:0-4110 GCA_963923355.1 uncultured Gemmataceae bacterium
GGGTGGAAAGCGGACCTGCGGGCCGGGTCAGCGGGGGACCAAGCTCGAAGCAGGCGGCCCGGGCGGGCCGCCGGAGGACGGCCGATCCACCCGCCGAAGGGTCAGGTCGGGATGGGCCCTGCGGCCCGGCTGAAGTTGGTGGCGATGAAGACCCCGTCGGTCACGTTGGAAACGAACAGGGACTCCAGTTCGGCCAGGGTGTCGTAGTCGAAGGCGCGGACGGTGCCCATGGCCATGGGGCCGGAAGCCGCGAGCAGGTCGAGGACGCCGTCGCGGTTGTAATCGGACAGGCCGACGCGGACGCTGCCGAGGTAGTTGTCCCCGAAGGGCTTGATCACCTTGCCGGGTATTTCAGCACCGGTTAGTAGGTTGTAGACCTTGATGCGGGCGGCGCTGGTGCCGCCGGCGGTGCCGACCAGCAGCTCCTGATTGCCGATGCCATCGATATTGCCGGCGGCAGCCCACACCCCGGGACTGTAGTTTGACGAACCGAAGGTGTAGTAGCTGGCCAGCTCATTTGTTTTGAAGCCGGCGATGTCGAACACCTTGACATGGGTGTTGATGGTGGAGGAGACGACCACCAGGGCGTTGCCCTGAGCGTCGGCCTCGGACATGGCGACATTGACCCCGCCCTTGTAGTTCTGGTCGAAGGCGAAGAAGGCACCGTAGGAATTGCCGAGCGCGTCGAAGACGGCGACCGCGGGTTGGGCGCCGGCCCGGGCCCCGCAGACGATGGTGGCGGTCGACTGGCCGGGGGCAAAGAGGTTGACCGGCCCGCCGGCGATGGTGACGCCGCCCAGGAAACCCTCGGCGAACGCGTAGAAGCTGGAAACGAGGGAGCCTGTGTTGGCGTCGATCACCAGGACATGCGGAGCGGCGCCGCCGGCCACCGCGGCGAGGATGGTGTCGGCCTTGCCGTCGCCGTTGCGGTCCATGGTGTTGACCGTGATCTGCCCGTTGTAATTGGGGAAGGGCCGGAAGAACTGCATGGCGCCATGGGACGGCTTGACGGCGAGGAAGCTGCCAACCCCCGCGACGTAGGAGCCGGGGCCAAGGTCGGCCGGTTGCATGATCTGGTTGGGATTGGCGGTCACCAACTGGGACCAAGGCTTGCTGGTGGCGGGATCGAAAGAGGAATCGCCCCGGTATCTGGCGGTGACGGAGTTGTCGCCCGGCGGCAGCGAGGGGGTCAACCAGGTGGCGACCGGACCGTAGGAGCCGTCCGTGAAGACGGTGGATGAATACTGCAGGACATTGTTGACATAGAAATCGACGATGCCGGTGGGTGAACCGGAACCGGCGACGGGCTGGAGGTTGGCGGTGAAGAGTACCAGTTGGCCCTGCGTGGACGGGTTGACGCTGGACGAAAGCGTGACGGTGACGGTGGATCCGGAAGGTTGGTTGACCACCTCGGAGGTTGGGGAACTTTGGCTTTCGGCGAAGGAGGCATCTCCCTGGTATTTGGCGGTGAGGGAGTACGTGCCGGCGGTGGCGAAGGAGTGCTGCAGGGTGGCGGACCCGTTGGAAAGCTGGGCGGAGCCGACCTCGGTTCCATCGACCAGGAAGGTGACGGTGCCGGTGGGCACCTGGGTGCCACGCAGGGCCGCGACGGCGGCGGTGAAGGTGACGGTGTGCCCGGCATAGGTCGGGTTGGGATTGGGGACCAGGGTGGTGGCGGTGGCCGCGGGGCCATCTGTCGTTACCACCTGTTTCCAAACAGGGCTGGTGCTGTCCCCGTAGGTGGCCGAGGCGACAAAGGCCGCGGTGATGGGATGGGACCCAACCGAGAGGGACGAGGTCTGGAAGCTGGCGATACCCAGGGCATTGAGGGTGCCGGTGCCGATCAGAGTGGTTCCATCCAGGAAGTTGACTGTGCCTGAGGGGATTCCCTTGGCAGCAGTGACGGTGGCGGTGAAGGTGACCGCCTGGTTCAGGTTGGAGGGGTTGACGTTGCTGACGACACTCACCGATGTGCCCACCGGGGCCGGTGGCTTGCCATCAACCGTCTGGGTGAGGACTGAGCTGGTGCTGGCATCGAAAGCGTTGCTGCCACCGTAAGCGGCGGTGATGGAGTGGTTGCCAACCACGAGTGTGCTGATGGTGAATGTGGCAACGGCGTTTACGCCATTTGGCGTCAAGCTGCCAGTGCCGAGCAGTGTTGTGCCATTGTAGAAAGACACGATGCCGCTGGGGGCCACCGAGCCGGAGCCGGGCGAGACGGTGGCGGTGAAGGTGACAGGATCGTTCAGATGAGAGGGGTTGTTGTTGGAGGCCAGGGCGGTGGTGGTGGAGACGAGTGAGCCGGCATCCAGCGGGCTGATGGCAAAGGTGATCGTTTTGGGTGTGGGGGCGGTGCCAAAGTTGATGTTGGTGGAAAAACCACCCTGGTCGTCGAACGGGTAGCCGTAGCAAAGGCCGTTGATGCTGACCCCATGGTTCGGGTCGGCTGAATAGTTCTGGTGGAGAAAAGCGGAGAAGAGGTTGGAGTTCACAAAAGCCGGGGCTGACGGGTCCTTCCAGCCGGGATAGAAGTTGAAGGGGGCGCCATTGACAGGTGCGGGTGGGTATGTTGACGGATCGAAAGAATCGGCAAAACTTTGGGCCAGACCGGTGGAATTGTCGACAATACCGACGAGCGTCATGGCGCCTGAGGAATCCAGACGGTATATGTTGGCGGATTGGTACTGGTTTGCGGGGAGAGGCAGCCAATTCAATTCAATGCTTTGGCCCGGACCCGCCTGGGCTGACAGGGGCCAACTCAGCACCGTTTCCCTTTTGTCCGCTCCCGGAAGGTTGGCAGAAAGGTAGTAGGTGTAATTGTTTGCCTGCCCCGATGAGGTGCCAGTGACCACGGGGTATTGGCTGAAGGCGATCGGGCTGACCCATTGCTGCGGCGTTAGTTTCAAGCTGTAGCCGGTGGCGATGCCACGGTTGAGGGCGGAGACCACGACATTTTCGAGATTGGTCATGGCCTTGCTGGACAGGTCTGCAAAAGACGCCTGCTGGGCCTGGGCCTCCGGGTCTCCCGGATCGGAGGCAAAAACACCGGCGCAGGCGAAGACCATCTGCCCGGGCGTGAAGGAATTATTTGCGAGCCAGGCGGGTGCTTCGGGGGTGTTGTAGGTGAAAGCCCCGTTGTCGAATTTTACCGCAGGCGAACTGTTCTCCTGGAAGAACGGGAAATAGATGTTGACCACTGCTCCCTCGTACTCGCCAGCCTGAAGGTTGGAGGAGGGATTGGGGTTTGCCAGATTGTTCCCATCGTAGGCGTTTCCCACGAGCTGGAGGACCCTGTAGGTCTGCTGTGCCGTGTCGTTCCAAGCCTGCCATTTCGTATTGATCGATGTTAGTTGGCCGGTGTTATGGGAAACATATTGCAGCGCGGTGATCGGGTCGGGGGATTTTGGTGTCACATCGACCACTTTGCCGGTCCATAGGGTGCCGTTGGGGCCGCCGGCCTGATTGGCCTGATAGAGGGAGAAAGTCTGGTTGTCGCCCGAGCTGGAATAGCGGTTGAAAAAATCCCACAAGGGATCGTTGAACCAGGAAGAAAGAGGGCTGAAGGAGTAGGAGGAAGCCGGGGGAGTCTTGGCGGTGGTGGAATAGGAACCGTTGTCGATGAATACCTGGCCGGGAAGGTTGTTGAAGTCCGTGATGCTCATCGACTGGAGAAAGTGGTAGGGAGTCGTGGGATTTGGGGGCGGTTCAGTGCCAGTGGGGGCGTCCGCTTTCGGGGCCAAGGCACGGTAAAAGTTAATTCCAGTGGCCGAAGGGTTGGAGGGGACATAATTCCCATTCCACCCGATGGTGATGGAGTTGTTCCCGGCAGGGTTATTGCCGTCATTGTCCAGCAGATAGCCTCCGAAAACCGCAGGGGAGCCGAGGGTCTCCCCGAACTGATTGGTCTCGGTGACCACATACCAGTATGTGTTGTCGGTGGACAAAGTAGCCCCGCTGGTATTCGCTGGCCCGGCTTGTTTCGGTGCCGCCGGAGGCTTGATATTCCCAAGCACATCCTGCGGGGCGACCAGGCGATTCTGGTTGCCGTTTACCGTTCCGGCGGTGTAGCAGGGGTTGAAGGGGCTATTGTTCGGAAATTGAGATTGGAAC
>CAWUOE010000361.1:0-4109 GCA_963923355.1 uncultured Gemmataceae bacterium
AAGTTGAATCGCTCTGGTACCAGTGGGATAGCCACCATACGGAGTGCTCCCATTGCCCCCCCCCGGGGTGATCTCCGTAAATGGCGTGGGTACATCCAGAACTTGGGAGTAGGCGTCCAAAAGCACCTCGGCCTCGAGGCGTCTGGGGGTGTAGCGGGTCAGAAACTTGGAATCGTCCGGGTTGGAAGGATGGGGCACCGAGCTTCGCTGGTAGGTAGCCGATTCCAGAATCGCTCGTATGAGCGCCTGATTGTCAAACCCGCTGCGAATCCAACCCTGGGCCAGGTGATCCAACAGTTCCGGATGGGTGGGCGGGTTGGTTGCCCGCATGTCGTCATCGGATTCCACCAAGCCCCTGCCCATGAAGTGCCGCCAAACTCGGTTCACATGGGTTTTGGCAAAAAAAGGATTGGAAGGATCCAGCATCCAGTCCGCCAACAGTTCCCTTCTGTCGCGGGATGAATTGATGGGCACCGACTCCCCATCCAGTGGGGCAGGCGGCATGGCCAATCCGGTCCGAAGGTGCGGGGCATCCCCTAGCAAGGAAGAAACCACCACCACTTCCCCCGCAGTGGGCCCCGGTTTTAATACAGTCCGGCCAAACAGGTTGGCAAAGGCCCAGTATTGGTCTTGGGTCCAACGGTCCTGGGGATGGTTGTGGCATTTCGCGCAACCGATGGGCTGGCCGAGGAAGGTGACTGCGACCGCCTCGCCCAGGGTGGCAGGGTCCCTGTGCAACACGTGGAGATTGAGCAATCCGTCCTGAAGGTTGCTGCCTTTTCCGGCGATCATCCTCCGGATTACCCGGTCCCATGGAAGGTTGTCCGCGATGGCCTGTTTCAATTCTTGGTGGAATGCCCACACAGCCGACTGCTGCAATCGCCCGGTTCGGACCAGAAACAGGTCCCCGTAGCGATGGGACCAATAATCCACATACTGCGGTGCCCGGAATCCTTTTTCGATCCAAAGCCTGCGCTTGTCCGGCCTTGCATCGGCCAAATATTCGGCCCTCTCGGCTACCGTTGGCAGGGTACCCAAAAGATCCAGCCATAGGCGCCGCAAAAATACTTCATCACTGCAAAGTTCAGCAGCTTTCAGCCCCAATTCGTTCCATTTCTTTTGGATCAACACGTCAATCTGATTGGCCGGCCGGAACTGATTCCCCAAACCATTGCCCGGGGGGCCAAATGGGAGGTTGACCCGGTGGACTGCCACCCGGTCCGAATGCCAGGCGGTCACATATCCTTCACCGGCACCGATACCCAGAACCACACCCTCCTCATCCACACCGGCGACAGATTCGTCGGTGGAGGTGAATTTGGCCCAGTGGGTCACGTCCTCAATGCCGCCATTCGGGTACTCAGCCAGGACTAGGGGATGGATTTTTCCTCCGCTGCCTGGACGTATGACGGGCGGGACCAAAACCAGGTTTTTGGGTTTTTGTCCGGAACCGGTTTTTGTTTCACCTTCGGAGTAGGGGGCACCAGCCGCGATCCAGCGCCTGAGGATTTCATGCTCGAGACTGTTTTCCTTCAATTTTTTGCCGCCCCCATGGGCGACCTGATTGAGGGGCTTGCGTATCATCAGGCTCCGTTCGGGCCGAAGAATATCCGAACGCCGTCCCAGCAGTTCCTCCACCATGGCATGGTGGTCTCCCTGCGGGTTGTACCCTCTCAGCGAGAGTTTCAGGCCACCCTTGCCAGCCAAGGCCCCATGACATGATCCGGAATTGCAACCCAAACGGGTCAAAACCGGCTGCACATGCCTCAGGAAGGAGGGGGTACTGACCCCCATGGCATCCACCCGTACAGGCACGCGAATTTCAAAACCAGAGGCGGGGTGCCTCACCTTGAGATTGGTCATCCCGTCACTGACTGGCTTCAGGATTTGCCCGTTTTCCAGTCGTATTTTTTGCTGGTCCTCAGGTACCAACTGGCATTCGCCAGTGATGTCGCGCAGGGCCACCCCATCCAATTCTCGCACCACAAGCACGCGCTGGACCGAAAACGGGGTGTGCAGTTGGATCGCATCTGGATAAACCCGGACAGTGCCACTGTTATCACCGTTTTGTTGGGCGATTGCGGAAAGCAGCACCGCCAGCGTGGAGATCATGTCAGCCTCCAAACAGTTCGTTGAGGGGCTCGATCGAATGATCCACCAAGGGCATTGGCCGTCCTTGGGGCCCGGCCAACTCGGTGTGGGGATTGACCCCCAGCGCCTTGTAAAGCGTTGCAGCCACCATTTGGGGATTGGCGGGCCTGCTTTTGGGGGCGTATCCCAACTCGTCGGAGGCTCCTACCACCATGCCAGGCCGGATCTTGCCCCCTGAAACCAGCATGCTCCAGCAACCAGGATGATGGTCCCTGCCACCGGCCGGGTTGATCTTGGGGGTTCGACCGAATTCTCCCAAGGCGGTCACAACGGTTTTGGAAAGCATGCCCCGCTGGGCCAAATCCTCCAGTAATGCGCTGTAACCCTGATCAAAACTGGGGGCAACCAGGCGCGCCATCTCGTTGATATCCGTGAATGGCCGGCTGCCATGAATGTCCCATGTGACCTCGTCAAAAACCGTTTCAAACATGTTCACCGTCACAAATCGGACTCCCTGCTCCACCAGCCTCCTGGCCAGCAGGCAGGACTGTCCGAATCGGGTTCTCCCGTAACGGTCCCTGACCGAATCAGGCTCCTTGTGCAGGTCGAAGGCTTCCCGTGTCGCCGGACTGGACATGATCCGGAATGCCTGGTCAAAACTTTCCCGGGTTTGCTTTCCTGCCAACGAGGTTTCCGCCAATTTCAGATGATCTTCCACCACTTGCCTGAGCCGTTTGCGACGGTCCACCCGCACATCCCCCAGATAATCCGGGGGTAAAAGGTCCGGAACCTTGAATTTGGGGTCGGACGGATCGGTGCCCAGCACGAAGGGATCAAATTTCCTTCCCAGGTAACCGCCGGATTGACCATGGGGCTGGTTGCCCCCTGTTTTTCCAATCGGCCTGGGGATCAGCACATGCCCCGGTATCTCTTCGGTGCCTGGTTTCAGGTGGTTGAGAGCGCATCCGACATGCGGGTGTTCGATGCCACCGGTGAATGCCCGCCCGGTCTGCATGAATTGGTGACCCGTGTCATGCACCGCTGCCCCTTGGAAATAAACTGAGCGGATAATGGAAAATTTGTCCGCCTGGCGGGCCACCTGCGGCAGGATTTCCGTGACACGAATACCTGGCACCGAGGTGGCGATCGGCTTGTACGGGCCACGGATTTCCAGGGGGGCATCCGGTTTGGGGTCCAGAGTGTCGATGTGGCTTGGGGCGCCCACCAGGAAGAGCATGATTCCGCTCATCTCGTCCCGGCCCGCGGACTGGTCAGCCGCTCGCGCCCGGGCATACCCGGTCAAGGGTGATCCACCCACCATCCCGGCCAAACTGCCGATCCGAAGGATTTCCCTCCGGGACTTGCCAGATGTACCCGAATGGCGCCGGGTGGTTGAAAGGGAAAACATGGGTAAATACTCCGGCGGGACCGTTTATAATCCAATCGCCCGTGGCTCGGGTCAAGCATCCGGACCTCCAAAGGCCATCCATGCTGGCGTTCCCCTGCGGAATTTGCCATCTGGAACGATTTCCGTCATAACCTCTGGCAATCAAAGCCCCGATCCATGCCGCTTGAAAACACTCAGACCCTTTCCGATTCGCAATTAAAGGAAGGTCAACCCCTGGAATTCCTCGCCTCATCCCGAGCGGTAGAGGAAACCAAAGGTCGGGGGCTCCGTGCGTGGTCCTGGATGTTGAGCGTGGTGCGGCTTATGGTTTTCTCTCTGTTTCTCCTCGGACTTTGGCTGGTTTTCGGTTCGCCCGGTTGGTCATGGCTGGTTCTTGTTCCAGTGGGGTTGCTGTTTTTCGCGCTCCTGGCCGTTCATGAAAGTTTTCATCGACGAATCTTGGGCAATCAATTCCGTTTGGCCCTCCACGAATGGTCGCTGGCAAGGCTGGAAAGCCGCTGGCAAGGCAAGGGGGTTCCTGGAGCGGACCTGCTCAGCCAGGATCATCCCTACGCTGCCGATTTGGACATTGTGGGAGTCGGACTGTCTCTTATACACATCTGACGCTGCC
>CAWUOE010000362.1:0-4098 GCA_963923355.1 uncultured Gemmataceae bacterium
GGCCAGCCCGGCTCCTGACAGACAACGGGAACAGGCATTGATCAGGCCGGTGGCAAGCCGGCGCGGAGGTTTCGATGTCACAGGGTGATTTGCCCACCGGCTTTCCTAGCCCACTAGGGGGCGCGGTCAAGCGGGTTCCGTTCAAATACGTTCCCGCGCTGGGGACCGGCCTGAAAGTGCTGCTGGCGATCGTATTCGCAGCGTTTGCGATCCTTTCCGCCAGCGGGTTTTACCTGGTGGTATTGCGCGTGCTGGAAGCGGCGCGTGATCAGGCGCTGACCAATGCCTTCACCTTCTGGGTTTACCTGATCCATATCGGGATTGGCCTGCTGCTGGGTGTGCCGTTTGTCTGGTTTGGGGTGCATCACTGGGTCACCTCGCGGAACCGGCCGAACAAGGTGGCGATCCGTTTGGGGATTTTGGTTTTCGGGTTGGGCGTGGCGACCTTCCTGACCGGAGTGGCCTTGGTGCAGGTGCCGGGGTTGTTCCAGTTGCAAACTGGCACAGGGCGCTGGATCGTGTACGCGCTGCACCTGCTGGCACCTGCCGCCGCGGTGTGGCTGTACGTGGGACACCGCAAGGCCGGGCCGAGGATCAAGTGGAACTGGGGAGGCTGGATCGCCGGTGCGACGGCTGGTTTCACCGCACTGATGGCGGCGCTCCACACCCAGGATCCGCGGCAATGGAAGGCTGAGGGCCCCTCCAGCGGTTCGCAGTATTTCTTCCCGAGCGAAGCAAGGACCGCGACGGGGAATTTCATCCCGGCGCATGTCCTCATGGCGGATGAATACTGCCTGAAGTGCCACGGTGATGTCTACAAGGACTGGCTGCACTCTGCCCACCATTTCAGCTCGTTCAACAACCCGCCCTACCTGTTCAGTGTGCGGGAAACGAGGAAGGTGGCCTTGGAACGGGATGGGAACGTGCAGGCTGCCCGCTGGTGCGCGGGATGCCATGACCCTGTGCCGTTTTTCTCAGGCGCCTTTGACGACCCGAAGTTTGATGATGTGAACCACCCGACGGCACACGCCGGGATCACTTGCACCACCTGCCACGCGATCACGCACGTGAACAGCACGGTGGGCAATGCGGCCTACACCATCGAGGAGCCGCTGCATTATCCGTTCGCCTTCAGTGACAACCCGATGCTGCAGTGGATCAACAATGCCCTGGTGAGGGCGAAGCCGGATTTCCACAAAAAGACCTTCCTGAAGCCGATCCACCAGACAGCGGAATTCTGCTCGACCTGCCACAAGGTGTCGCTGCCCCTGGCGTTGAACCACTACCAGGAGTTCACGCGCGGGCAGAACCACTACGACTCCTTCCTGCTGTCGGGCGTGTCGGGGCATAATGCGCGTGCCTTCTATTACCCTGAAACGGCTAAAGAGAACTGCGCGGCGTGCCACATGCCGCTGAAGCCCTCGAACGATTTCGGGGCCAAGGATTTCGACGGTAATGGCGAGCGCAAGGTGCACAACCACTTGTTCGTGGGTGCGAACACCGGGTTGCCTGACCTTGTAGCGCGTGAAAGCCGTTACAAGGAAAGAGCCGCCGAGTTTTCGGCGGTGGCTGACAAGCAGGCGGACCACCTGCAAAACAAGAAGCTGCGGATTGACTTGTTCGCCTTGAAGCGTGGCGGGTCAATCGACGGGGAGTTGCTGGGGCCTATCCGTCCGACCCTGCCGGAATTGGAGCCCGGCAAGGAGTATCTGGTGGAGGTCGTGATCCGCACATTGGCCGTGGGCCACCTGTTTTCGCAGGGGACCATCGACAGCAACGAGATCTGGGTGGATTTCACCGCCTCGACGGGTGGAAAGGTGTTCGCCCGCAACGGCGGCATGCAGAAGCCCGACGATTCGGGCGTGGTGGACGAGCGAGCGCATTTCATCAACGCCTTGGTGCTGGATCGCAACGGCAACCGCATCGACCGGCGCAACCCGCAGGACATTTTCACCGCACTGTACGACAAGCAAGTGCCGCCCGGTGCCGCCTCGGTGGTGCACTATCGTGTGAAGGTGCCTGAGGATACCCATGGCCCCGTGGAGCTGAAGGCGCGGGTACGCTATCGCAAGTTTGATCAGAAGTATCTGGAGTACATGTATCAGGGGCAGGAAATCCCCAAGTTGCGCGTGGTGGACCTGTGCGAGGACACCGTCCAATTACCCGTGAAGGGTGGGACCGCGGTAGCGGCACAGGATTCGCCGATCAAGCCGGCATGGCAGCGCTGGAACGACTACGGGATCGGTTGCCTGCTGGAAGGCGGCGCCAATGCGAAGCGTGGCGAACTGAAACAGGCCGAGCAGGCATTCGCCAAGGTAGCGGCACTGGGAGGGGATGCCGCGGCGCACGGCTGGTTGAACCAGGCGCGCGTTCTGGTTGCCGAGGGGAGGCTGGATCAGGCGGCCCAGGCCCTCGAAAAGGCACGTACGGCAGAACCGCCCGCCCCTTGGTGGACGCTGGCCTGGTTCACTGGTTTGGCCGCGGCGGAAACAGCGGCTGACGCCTCGGGATTTGACCAGGCGATCAAAGCTTTCCAATCGATTGTGAATCCAGCCAATCAACCTAAGGAGCGAGGCTTTGATTTCAGCCGCGATTACGTGGTGTGGAACCGCCTGGGGCTGACCCTGTACCAGCGCGCGCAACTGGAGGCACCCGGTACCGACAACCACCAAAGGCTCCTTGCTGATTCTGTGAAGGCGTATCTGCGGGTGTTGGCTGAGGAATCAGAGGATCAGGAGGCGCATTATGGCATCAGTCAGGCCCTGGCGGACATTGCGGGAGACAAGGCCGTGGCTGCCCACGCACCGGGGCCGGACGAGGCATGCCTCACCGGGGACCAACTCATCGAAATGGCCCGGCATGCCGGGCTGGAACAGCCTTTTGAGCAACGCGAGGGGCCGATCGCATTGATGGGTCAGGCCATAGCCGGTTGGGCATCCATGTCCCCCAACCCCAGCACCCCCCGGTGGTCTCCCCTGAGGCGTGCACTGAAGCCGCTGGATGACTCCTTGGAGAAGGCGCTCGATGCTGGTTACGATCCCAGAACCCGCGTGGCTTTGGCCGGAATTCTGGCGCAGGGGCACCGTCTGGCGCACACCCTGCTGAAGCCGGATGACCTTGCCCGCGCCAGAACTACCACCGCTTTCCGTGCCAAACACGCGGCGGCCAATGCCGCCGCCGAGGCGATCATCCTGTACCCGACATCGGGCGAACCCACCTGGAAAAAACCATGAGCCACCCAACCGAAAACGAACAGGCCAGTGAAGCCCCGGTGGTGAAGCCGTGGGGGATGATCATCGCGGTGGCGGTGATTTTCGCGTTGATGATCGGCTTCGCGGTTGCCTGGTACGTGATCTCCGACAAGACCAAGCGCGGTCCGACCTGGATAGATCCGGGAAAGGTGGAAAACAAGAAGGCGGCACAGGCCGTGCCCGAGGTGGCCTGGACGGATGTGACGGCTGAGGCGGGTATCGCTTTCACCCACACCACGGGCGCGGCAGGCAAAAAACTGCTGCCCGAGACAATGGGAGCCGGCGTGGCGGTGCTGGACATCGACAATGACGGACGGCAGGACCTGTTTTTGGTCAACTCATGTCCGTGGCCCGACCATGGGGGTGCGGCAAAGGGTCCCGCGCTGATGCGCAACTTGGGTAACGGTAAGTTTGAGGATGTGACCAAGGCCTGGGGAATCGACCGGTCGCACTACGGCATGGGGGTGTGTGCCGGTGATGTGGACAACGACGGTTTCACCGACCTGTTTGTGACGGGAATCGGGGATTGCCGACTGTACCGCAATCAAGGTGGCAAGGCGTTTGTGGATGGCACCGCGAGTGCGGGGCTGGCGGAGCCTGCGTCGATGGCGTGGTCGGAACTGAAGGCGGATGGCTATCTGGCCCACAAGGGTAAAGTGGATTTTCCTTCCAGCGCCACCTTTCTGGACTATGACCTGGACGGGCAACTGGATCTGTTTGTCGCCTCCTATGTGAACTGGGCCCCAGGGATCGATTTGGGGATCGCCAGCACGCTGACCGGGGACAAGCGCGGGTATGTGTCGCCCCGTTCTTTCGAAGGTTCGCAGTGTCGGCTGTTCCGCAATCT
>CAWUOE010000363.1:0-4083 GCA_963923355.1 uncultured Gemmataceae bacterium
CAGCACCGCCGGTTACTTCAAGCTGAGTGTGTGGAACACAACCACCAATTCCTTCCAACCTGCCAAATGGGCCAAACTGACCGACACCACCAAAACCTGGGTGAACAACCAGGTGGGAATCGGCACCGCCTTGGATTCGATCCAACTGGCGCCAGGAAAGTCCCTTGCAGGAATCAACATCAAGGTGTCGGGCGGAACAAGTTGGGATGGGGCTTACTTTCGCGCGAACCCGGACAAGCCGGACGGCATCTTCACCGGAACAGTCACTGTGGAAGCCTCGGTGGATGACACGGTTTGCCAAGACTACGCCTTTGTCTCCAAGAACGACATCAACTTCCTGAGCCCGGCGGTGACCGCCTACAGCGATATTTTGGGGGACAAGAATGTCACCCTGACCACTTCCGCAGGTCTCTCGCCCGTTTTTTATGTGGAAGGTGGCCGAACCATCCGAGCTGGGGGGGCAACCGGTGCCTCAGGGTTCAATCTGGCCATCAACTCGACCATTGAGGGGACCACCGCACCCGGTGCGAACCAGGCACAAAATGTTGCCAGAATTGTGAATCCTGGCGGGCCGGTGACGCTTGGTAGCGGCGCCGGAGGCAACCTGCCTTACACGGTACTGAACGGGCTGGATATCCAGGCAAATGCCGTGAATCTCAAGGGGGCTTTTTACTACGCCTCTGAATACCTGCGGTTCCACGCCCCGGTGACCATTGACTCGACGACCACGACCGTTTTCTCGATCGACAATGAACTTCTCCTGGAAAAGGGGATCAACTCCGGTGCAACGGCCCGGGGTGTCGCCTTTGAAATCAATGGGGGCGCCAAGGCTTCCATCCAACCCTTGCCCGATGGATCGACCCCTATTTTTTCGGGCGTGGAATTCCGGCCAACCCCCGGAAGTGAAGGGGCCCGAGTCGAACTGAAGACCAGCCTGAAGACCACCTCCAGCACCGGGTCGATCCGGATCAACCTTCCGGTGTATTTGGGTGCGGACACCTCGCTGACCACGACCGGCAGTGGGACCGTGGTGGTAGGCACGGCTGGTTCGATTCAATCCCTGGATCCCACCAAGCCGGCAAAATTATCTATTGTCTCGACCCAACTTCAATTGGGTGGCCCTATCGGTGATGAAAACCCGTTAGCTACCCTGAATGTGACGGGCAACATCAAGACCCTGACAGCCACTTCGGTGAAGGCAGTGGGGGACATCGCGCAATCCGGCAACACGGCTCCCTACCAAATCACGGGTCTGTGGAAAGCGACCAGCCAAAGCGGAAACATCACCCTTCCCAACTTTTTCAAAAGCGCGGACACAGCCGGGACAGGCGCGATCGATTTCAGCGCACCCAACGGAAAAATCAACTTGTTCTCGGGAACGACCGACCCGAACCTGGCAACCATGACTCTTGCCAGCTTCAAGCTGAATGCGCCGAATGGAATAGACCTGGCACCCAACCTGATTGCAACCGGGAGCAACGGGTTATCCATCATCGGGCCGCATCGACTGGTGCGTGATACTACCTACACCGTCCAATCGGCATCAGCCCCCATCGTGTTGGGGGGACAGGATTCGGACAGCGTGGGTAGTCGCTCCCTGAAAATAGTTTCTGGCGGGGGAGCCGTCAGTATTGTGGCCCCCATGGGATCAGGCAACGGGTTGAAAGACCTGTTCGTTTCCCAAGCCGGCTCGCTGAATCTGAACTCAACTGTTCAGGCTATCGGCCAAGCCAGCCTGCAGGCCGACAACATGATGATCGGGTCCACCCTGACTACCCCCGCGTTGAAACTCACCTCGTCCGCCAAGGGAAAAGCCATTTGTCTGGGCGACAATCCTCAAGACAGTCTGGGCCTGGATGGAGCGGAAACCAGCCGATTGTTGGCCGGGACAATCCAGATTGGCAGCAGCGAGACAGCCACCGCCAGCGGTTTGATCACGGTGGCGGGTGATGCCCCATTCAGTTCAGTCACGCAACTGGTCCAACTGAACGCCCCCAATGGCATCAAGACCACCAACGGGGGCGGATTAACCGTCCCGACCCTGGAGCTCTCCAGCAGCCAATCGGTTTCATTGATTGGGAATAATCGAGTTCAACATCTGCTAGGAAAACTATCCAGCGACCTGAACTTCCATAACCTGGGTGATTTGGAGCTTGGCAATAGCACCAGCGGGCTTTCTGTGGGCGGGTCGGCAGACCTCACCGCAACGGGTGCCATTGGCCAGGCTCTGGGTGTTTCGATCACAGGAACCCTCCGTCTCTCTGCCACAGCGGGAAGCGGCAAAGGTCAACCGATCCGATTGAATCGGGCAGACAACAGTTTCCAGGCCATTCGTTTGGGAACTGCCGGCGATGTTGAATTGGCGACCGCGGGAGACCTCACCCTCGACCAAGAATCGGAATCTGCTGGTGGCTTGGCAGTTCCAGTAGAGATAGCCTCCTTGAAAGCCCTAACGGGAAGCAAGGGCCGATTGACTTTGGCCAGTGATTTGGCAGTGGGCGGCACTTTGGACCTGACCAGCAGTGAGCCAATCCGATTGACGGGTAACAGACAGCTTTCTGGGAAGGGTATCACGCTGCAGGGAGGAGTCAGCGACCAGAATGGGCGAAGTTTGGCTTTGGACAGCGGCCATGGGCCATTGTATCTGGATAGGGTAATCCTTACCGGCAGCCTTGTCCTGACTGATTTAGGAGGCGAATCACAGGTTGAGTCAGTCAGCGCTGGCTCTATCCTTGTGACGGATGGGGTTGGCACCTTGGATTTGGGATCGCCTGTCACCTCTTCGTTGACCGTGAATGGTGGCACCCTGGATTTGGTTCTGGATTCTGTTGCCCAAGTGGGAGCCTTGGCGGCAGGCAATAACGGAAGGACGGTTATTGGTTCCAGTGGATCGACGGACATCATCCTGCCGACCAATACATCGATCCACACGCTGAAACTGGATCCCGCCGTTCAATCCATCGCTTTTAACGGAACGAGCACATTAACCGGTGGCTTCAGTGTCCCTGGTCGAGTGCGCTTAACAGTCGGCAGTTCCGCGGAGGATTCCTTGACGGCTTCGGGGGGTCTTACGGTTGATCAGGGTGGAAAACTTCAAGGGGATGGAAAGATTCATGGAAATGTCACCATCCAGGGGGGTGGAATACTTCAGCCGGGCGCTTTGACTATCCGGGGAGCATTGAACTTGGAAAGTCAGGCAATTTTACAAACGGACATCTCGGCTGAAACGGCCATTGGAGGGACCGACCACCTCGTGGTGGAAGGGAATGCCACGGTCACCAATGCCCTCCTGCAACTCACCCACCTGACGGATTACCTGTTCAGCAAAAACCAGACTTTCCGTGTGCTCGAATCAAGCCAGGGCGGGACTGTCACGGGGACTTTTGCCGGGTTGGCAGACATGGCCCGATTCAACGCAATCGGTTCTATTTTTTCAATGAATTACCAATCCGGGTCCTCAGCCCAAGATATTGAGGTCACCGCGATCACCGGCTCCCAAGACACTTTGGCGGCGCCACAGTTTACCAGCACCCCGGCATCCAGTTTTCTGGTGGATCAGGCGGGAAGCTTCTTGTTGACCGCAACCGGTTCGCCACTGCCTGAATTCACGATCCTTCAAGGCAGCCTGCCTAGTGGACTGACTCTGAACCGCCTCACTGGCGAATTATCCGGAACTCCTCGGGAAACCACGGGTGGCATTTATCCCCTCACTTTCCAGGCGGATAACGGGGTGGGGGTTCCCGCCATCCAGGAATTCACCCTGACTCTGCTGCAAACGCCTGCCTTCACCAGCGGGCCGGGCGCCACCTTCCGAGTTGGCCTGAACGATTCCTTCCAGTTCGCCGCGAAGGGATATCCGTCACCCCTATTCAGCACGAAAGATACGCTGCCCACAGGTTTGGTTTTGGATAGCACCACCGGGATACTGACCGGATCACCTGAAAAGGGTACCGGAGGGACTTATCCCATCACGGTGGTTGCCAGCAATGGGACAGGCAATGATGCCTCGCAGGAATTCCTGATCGAAGTCCATGAGGCTCCAGTGTTCACCAGCCAGGACAATGGAGTATTTGTAGTTGGAGA
>CAWUOE010000364.1:0-4079 GCA_963923355.1 uncultured Gemmataceae bacterium
AGGATGCCTTGGGGTGCCTGAAACGTTACGCGCTGCTGGACCAGGTTCCACCGTCGGTGGTTCGGCACCTTTTGGAGCGGGAAAATGAAAAGCCAAAATTTTTAAACGATTACCCTTGGTCCAGATATGTTTTGGTGGGAGACAACAGCAAGGCGCTTCATGCTGCCAGGGAAAAAGCTGGCGGTTTGGGTTGGCAAACTCTGGTACTGGGAAGTAGCTGGGAAATGGATGTGGGCTCAATGGCTGAAATGATGGTTGGATTGGTCAGAAATGTCCTTCAAGATGGCTTGGGTGGTGGTCCGCCCTTGTGTGTCCTGATGGGGGGTGAAACGAATCTAAAACTCGGAGAGAATCCTGGAAAGGGTGGCAGAAACCAGCATCTGGCATTGTTGTTGAACAAGGCGATGAATAAACCTTGGATGCCAAGGTCTGCATTTTTACTTGGGGGTACCGATGGCGAGGATGGCCCAACCGAATCTGCCGGAGGTTTCGCCGACATGGCTGCTTACAGTGAAATGATTGCCCAAAAGGTGGACATGGGTTTGGCTTCAATAAAGTTTTCCAGCCATGAGGCATTGAAAAAAGGCGGCGCCCTTTTCAGTCCAGGACCAACAGGTACCAACGTGGCGGATTTGTGGATTGGACTTATACGTTCCTGCTGATTACTGCCCTAGAGCTCCAGAGTGGGTAACTTGGCTGCTTTTTGAAATTGGGCCAAATCTTGCCGGACGCGGCCGGCAAGTTCCTGAAAAGCCTTGGAAGATTGGGTGCCCGGATGACTGGCGACAATGGGAAGTCCCTCGTCCCCTGACTGTGCGACTTGTCTATCGATGGGTATCTCGCCCAGGAAGGGAACTCCGGCTTGGTTGGCTAATTTTTTACCTCCTCCGGAACCAAACGGCTCGTACCTTTTTCCATCATCACCTTGTAAAAAGCTCATATTTTCTATGATTCCCAGTACGGGAACGCGCACTTCCTCGAACATCTGCAAGCCTTTCCTTGCGTCAATCAAGCTCACCTCTTGCGGGGTTGTCACCACAATGGCAGCCGTTAGGGGCACCGTCTGCGTGAGGGTGAGCTGGGCGTCTCCCGTTCCAGGGGGCAAATCAATCACCAGAAAGTCCAAATCTCCCCAAGGTATTTGGGTGAGGAATTGAGTGAGTGCGCGATGGATCATCGGTCCCCGCCAAATCACAGCCTTGGAGGGTGGAACCAAAAAACCCATGGACATCAATTTTATCCCATGGCGGGTAAGCGGAAGCGCGGTGGTGGTTTGGTCGATTTGCTCGTTGACCCCGAACATTAAAGGAATGCTTGGTCCGTATATGTCGGCATCCATCAAACCAACCGCTGCGCCTTGTTGTGCCAGTTCCATTGCCAGGTTTGCAGAAACCGTGGATTTTCCCACCCCACCTTTTCCACTGGCAACAGCCAGCACATTACGAATGCCTGGAAGTTCAATTTTTGGAAGGTTGGTCGGTTGGTTGGACATGGTCCTGAAAATCCTGAATCGAGGGTGAGGAATGAAATAGGTGGCTTTACTAGGTACTGATCTCTCGTAGGTAGCTTATTGAATAGATACCTGTGGCGTGACCGTCGCTCCAATCCACTTTGTAGGCATAGTTTCCGACAGGAAAAATACGAACAGGCTTTAGGGGCAAAAGCTCGGCAGGCTTGAGGACTCTGAAGGGATCCAAGGGTTTACCTTTTTCCTCCCGGCAGGCAGCACAGGGACATTTTTCCCGGAGTAACCTCCAGTTGATTTCGGTTGAGGCACCATCGGACCAGATAATCCTCAGGCCTTCTTCACCTGCTTTTTGCAATTCAACTGGACTGATTTCGGTATTCGTCATGTTGATGGCCGGTATTCAAAAAGCAGGAATGCACCCACGGGGTATTTAATGAGGGCTGCTGGGTAGGATTTTCAGGAGGTGGTCCGCCAATTCCATGGATGGGGGCAATCTCCTTGAAAGTCTTTCCCTGCACCAATCATAGAGGGCGCGATTGAGAGGGCAGGGGTAATTCCCGGCCAAATGGATCAAATGCCCCAAGTAATCCTCCAATTCGGTCTCCCCCGACGACCAGTCACAGGCCATGGAACAGTAAGTTTTGTCCAATGATTTCTGAAACCATCCCGCCATGAAGTTGGTTACCCAGGGATTTCTCAGGATGGCCACAACGGTTTTGGGTTGGAATGGGCCAACCTTGCCCAGTTCTATATTCGCCGAGGCCATGATTTCCAGATTTTCTCGTAAAAGTCCCAAGAAAAGTGGCCTGATGCGGGGGTTTGCCAAAAGCTGTCCGTTATCCACCCCGCACCCGGATGCAAGCGGACTGATGGCGCAATTGTAGAGAAATTTTGTATATTTATATTTTGTGATGTTCGTGGTGATTTCCGTCCGTACCAATGGAATCCGAATCCATTGGGCCAATCGTTTGTAAAAGGGCAAAGCACTTTCCTTTCCAGGGAAAGTTCCGAGATGCAGCTTGCCTCCGCGGGTTATGGCTACTTGGGTTTTTCCAGGCTGACACTCGGCAATATAAGAAGCAATCCCCTCTCCATTTCTTGAAATTGAGGTGAGTAATTCATTAAATCCATTTTGAATTGTTATGGATTGATTCCAATCGATTTTCTTGCCAACAATTAATTTATTATTATAGCTTTTAATACATAAAACAATTATTTCTCCTTCAAATGGCTCCCATGTTCTAAAACTTTGGATAGGAATGAATTGAGTAGGTATTCCGGTGACTTGGATTCCATTTTCCTGAGCCCATGTTATTTTTTGCTGACAAATTTCTACCAATTTGACTGGTTGTCCGCTGTGTTGGATGGTTGCAGCAATGGAACAGCCAATTCCACCCGCCCCGACCACGGTGATGGCCGGGGTATTGCCAAAGGCTGTTCGTTCTTTTGTCATGGCCGTTTTGAATCCCAAGCATTTGAATGTTGTTGTTGATAACTCCGGGGATTCAGACTCCTGCTTTTCTGTTATGTTTTTAAGTATCTGGGGAAAGGTGTGAATCATGGCGGCTGGGCTGGATCATTACAGGGTCAGCCTGTGCGAAAGGTCGGACCTTGTTTGGCCGAAGCCTCCTTCCATCGAACCAATCAAGGCAAAGCCTGGCTCATTCGGTTTGAAAGGGATCCGCTGTGTCCTGTGGGGCACGTACGGAACCCTATTACATGTGGTTTCTGGCGACTTAGTGCTGGAACACCCTAAAGAGTTCGTCACCAATCTTGCATTGGAAAAAACGATCCAGGAATTCAGGATGTGGGGATCCATGTCCAGAAAACCCGGACAGCCATCTGATTCCCTTTTGCCAATCTACCGGAATCTGGTTTTTGAATTAAAAGCCACCTCTGCAAATCCTGGGGAAAAATATCCCGAACTGCCATCCGAACGGGTTTGGGAGGCAATCATCCAAAAACTTCAAAAAAAGGATTATGTGATTGATCACGGCAAGTACGGTTCAACCTCGGAATTTGCGCAAAAAATTGCCTTCTTTTTTCATACGGCCTTGCAGGGGGCGAATGCTTACCCCGGGGCAGTAGAAACCATTTCAGAACTAGCGTCTCGAGGAATGCTCCAGGGGCTCTTGGGTAATGGGCAATGTTTTACCGCGCCCCAACTTGTGTGGGCATTAGAGAATCAGAAGCCTTGCGACCCCGGTCCCTGGTTTTGCAAGGATTTGTGTGTCTTGTCCGCCATGGTTGGCGCCCGTAAACCATCAGCTAACATCTTCCAAACAGCCGCGGAGGCGATTAAAAAGCGCGGTTTAGTGCCGGAGCAAGTACTCCACGTGGGTTCCAAGCTTCAGGAAGATTTGGTTGGTGCCAAGAAGGTGGGCTTCAAAACAGCGATTTTTCTGGGGGACAAGGCCTCATCGCAAGTCGAAGCCGCCGATTTGAAAAATCAAGAAACGCGTCCGGACGCCTTGATCACTGAATATCCCCAATTGCTTTCGTTGATTTCCGGGTAAACATTGCATCACCCTTGGATAAACTGCTTAAAAGTGTGGAGTTTTTGATGCCCCCCCCCCTTATTTTTGATCCAGCGGAGCTTTCCTCCAAACCA
>CAWUOE010000365.1:0-4074 GCA_963923355.1 uncultured Gemmataceae bacterium
GGTCTGAAGGTGGTGCTGTTTGCCCATCACCCGGTCTATCCGGCCAACACCCACAACCTGTGGAACGATGCCGAGATGATGGCCTTTGCCGAGGCGAACCGGGCCGTGGTGGCCTGGATCAACGGGCATAACCACCAGGGCAACTTCGGGGTGAAGGCTGGTGTGCCGTATGTGACATTGCAGGGGATGGTCGAGACAGCCGACACCACCGCCTACGCCTTCGCTGATTTGCATGCGGATCGAATCATTCTGAAAGGGGTGGGCCGAATCCCACCACGGGAGCTGCTGTTTCGCACCTGATGGCGTGAAATAAAACCAGTCATCCGCACCAACCGTCTGGATAGTGCGTAGCATGCAAGGCGGCCGGACCGGTCACCCGGTTGGGCCGCCTTGGCTGTGTTTGGAACCGCCGGCAGGGATTGCCGGTGTGCGGGACGGAGAGTTGCCTTGGTCATACCCAGTCTGCAGTTGCCCGAAGCCATGAAGTCTCGGCTGGAAAGCCTGGGCACCACCCTCGGGCCGATCCTCCTTTCCATCGACACCGATGTTTCACTGGACGGTCAGTCCACCCGTGAGTGGCTGGTGGTGACGGAGCATGCGGTGGTGGTGCTGGGTGAGGAGGCCCATTCCACCCGCCAGGTACCCTGGAGCGACATCCGCCAGGTGCGCACCAGCGCCGGGGTGGGTGGCGGCACGCTGCAGGTGAAGGAAGACTGCGACTGGGTCGACCTGCTCCGTTATTCCAACGCGCTGGCCACCCGCTTCCACAAGGTCTCCCGCGCCATGGAGCGCCAGCGGGAGGTGGTGGAAGGCAAGGAGGGGACACCCCCAACCGGGGACAGGCCTCCGCTGGAGGAGGTGCTGGACGGTCCGCTCGATCCGCCCCGCTGCCCCGATTGCGCGTTGCGTCTGTCCACCCGTGAGGAAAGCTGCCCCCGCTGCATGCAGAAGGGGCAGATCCTCAAGCGGGTGACCCACCTGCTGAAACCCTACACGCGCGGGGCGTTGCTGTTGAGCCTGCTGACCCTGTTGGGCGTGGCTGCGGAACTGCTGCCCCCCAAACTGCAGCAGTACATGGTGGATGACATCCTTTCGGAAAAGGCCCAGTCATCCGGGGCCGGCGCTTCCGTTGCGTTCGCCGATTTCCGGACCGCGCTGCTGGTGGTGGTGCTGGCGCTGGCCTTCTCGCGCCTGATGCTCTCCGCCGTGGGCTGGATGAAGGGCCGGCTGGCCACCAGGATCGGCAGCGGACTGACAGACACCCTGCGCCGGGAGATGGTGGAGAAACTGCAAACCCTGTCCGTGGCCTACTACGACCGCCACCAGGTGGGCTCGATGATCAGTCGGGTGGCGCACGACAGCGAGGTGATGCAGGGGCTGATGCACCAGATCACCGGTGGCTTCCTGCTGCAGGTCGTGCAACTGGTGGGCGTGGGTGCCATGCTGGTCTGGATCAACCCAAAGCTGGCGCTGTTCACGCTGATTCCGGTCCCCTTGGTGCTGTTGGGTTCGTGGGTGTTCTGGCGGTATGTCTACCCGCGCCACTACCGGCTGTGGGATGCCTCCAGCAAGCAGATGACGGTCCTTTCGGGCATGTTGTCGGGCATCCGCGTGGTGAAGGCGTTCGGGCAGGAATCGCGCGAGAAGGACCGGTTCAACGAAACCAGCGGCAACCTGACCCGCTGGCGGCTGTGGGTGGACGCGACCAACTCCACCTATGGCGCCACCATGCAACTGGTCTTCGGCCTGGGCGGACTGATTGTCTGGTATGTGGGCGGTCGCGATGTGATCGGCGATCAGATGACGCTGGGCCAGTTGATCGCTTTCCTCGCGTACCTGGCCATGTTCTACGCACCCCTGGGCGCCCTCTCCAACTTCACCACCTGGCTGACCAGCTTCCTGTCGGGAAGTAAGCGGGTGCTGGAGTTGCTGGACACGCCGGTGACCATCCTGGAGCCGCAGGAGCCGGTGGGCTGGAAAGACCCGCAGGGGGCGATTCGCTTCGACCATGTCACCTTCGGGTACGACCGCAACCAGCCGGTGCTGAAGGATGTGTCGTTCGAGGTAACCCCTGGAGAGATGATCGGCATCGTGGGGCGCAGCGGTTCGGGCAAGACCACCCTGGTGAACCTGCTGGGCCGTTTTTACGAGGCCCAGGAAGGGACCATCACGGTGGATGGCATCGATATCCGGCACTTGGCCAGCCACGAGTTGCGGGAACGGCTGGGCATCGTGTTCCAGGATTCCTTCCTGTTCCGCGGCACCATCTGGAAAAACCTGGCCTACGGGCGTCCGGACGCCACGCTGGAGCGGGGTCTGGAGGCGGCCAAGGCCGCCGGCGCTCACGACTTCATCTGCCGGCAGCCATTGGCTTATGAAACCCTGCTGGGCGAGGCGGGTGCCGGCCTATCGGGCGGCGAGAAGCAACGGCTGTCGATTGCCCGCACGCTGCTGTACGATCCGCGCATCCTGGTGCTGGATGAGGCCACCAGTTCCATCGACGCCGAGGCCGAGAAAAGCATCCAGGAGGCCTTGGCGGTGCTGGTGAAGGGGCGCACCACGATCGCCATCGCGCACCGGTTGTCCACGCTGCGCAATGCTGATCGGATCTTCGCGTTTGACAGGGGCCGTCTGGTGGAATCGGGTACCCATGCGGAGTTGCTTGACAAAGACGGGCTATACGCCCGCCTGGTGAGGATCCAAACCCAAGTGACCAAGAAACCCACCGTGGACACGTTGCTGGCCGAGGTGGAAAACAAGGGTTCAGCTCAAGCTGGAGTGTTGCCAGCAGACCAGGCCGCTTCGGCTAAAAATCCAGCGGCGATTATCTGGCTGGACCCGGCCACCCATGCGTTCCGGCTAGGCCAGCACGACCGGATTGAGCTGTGGCAGGGTGGTGAGCGCGTGGGGGCTGGCGTGTTCCTGGTGCGGGCCTTCCCCGCCTCGCACCCCATGGAATACCTGTCAGTGCGCGGATGGAGTGACACGGGTGATGAGATCGAACTGGGTATGATCCGTTCCCTGAAGGGTTGGGAGGACTCAGGGGCGGAGGTCGCCCGCGTGGCCTTGGGCCGGCGCGCGCTGATTCGCACCATCCAACGCGTGCACAGCGTGAAGCTGGCGCAGGGCTACCTGGATTTCGATGTGGAAACCGAGGTGGGCCGGCAGCGCTTCGTCACCCGGTGGACGCAGGGCCAGGCGGTGGAGTTCGGCCAGCGGGGCAAGATGATCATCGACACCGAGGAGAACCGCTACGCGGTGCCCGATGTCGATGTGCTGCCCCGGGGCGATCGGGAAAAGTTTTTGCAGTATGTGTATTGGTGACGGGCAGGTTCAAGTTTGTGGTTTTTGTTAGTATGATGCCTTTTCTTGTGACAAGAAGTTGAATCAGGTTGAGAGTTTGCCATGAACGGGATGGATGCCATTCGGGCTGCGTTGGAAGACACCCGTTTTCATTTGCTGTGGTACTTGGAGGATTTCACCGAAGCTGACATGTTTGTTCGGCCGCACGCCGCCGCCAATCATGCGGCTTGGCAGGTTGGAAACATCTGCCTGGCCGAAGTGAATATGATTCGTGAGGAATTGCCGCAGACGAATTACCCCGAGTTGCCGCCCGGTTTCTTGGAATTGCATGGGACGGGTGTTCCCAAGGATGGGCCCGAGGGCTATCTGAGCAAAACGGAATTCATACAACTGTTTGAACGGGTCCGGGCGGCAACGATTGACCTGGTTGGTGGATTGAGTGAGGCTGATTTGGATCGTGCCTGCACCGGCAGCATGGCGTCATTTGCGCCCACCATCGGCAAATTGTTGATCCTCACCTCGAACCACACCCTGATGCATGGCGGGCAAATTCAGGTGATTCGGCGGGTTTTGGGAAAGCCTCACCTCTTTTAGGCTTTCAACCATGGAACTGCAGGTCGAAGATGCTGTCCGAATGGTCCTTCACTTTTGTTCTGGGTCCCAATCAAGAGTCGTTTGGCTTGCGGGAGATCTCTGAAAAAATACTGGATGAAGCGATTGGCTGGGCCGAGCAGAGGAATTTGGGTATTGGTGGAGGCTTCAAGATTAAAG
>CAWUOE010000366.1:0-4066 GCA_963923355.1 uncultured Gemmataceae bacterium
ACACAAGGAGTATCGTCGGCAGCGTCAGATGTGTATAAGAGACAGGGCTAGGACAATCCCGGACTCATGGCACCAACTACTGATGGGGATTCGTTTCCCTGTTCCCCTGACCCCTTGATTTCAGGTTTATTTCAGGGTTGCTATCCACGCTCTCCTGACTGGTAAGGATCCGGGAAACGTATGTTTGGATTTTGCCGCAGGAGGGCGGCAGCCCTTTCCGAGATGTTGCTCAACCTGGTGAGAAACAGAAGGCCTGTGTGCCCCGCAAGGGCACCCGCAGCAACATCTGACAGCGACCCGATCCCGTCGAGAGCCAGGCTGCAGCCATGCCTTCCGAAGCTTTTGGCAGACTGGTCAGACAGTTCCGTCAATCCCTTCAGGGAGAGGATTCCGTTACGGCCCGGCCCGCCTTGGTGGTCGGCAAGGGCGTCGGCTGCCTGGTCTGACAACCGGGTGAGGCCATCGAGGTCCAGACTGCCTTCGACCTGGCTAAGATGGCGAGCAGCAACGTCCGATATGCTTCCCAAGCCGGAGAGGTACAGGGTGCCCTGGTGTTTACCCAAGGCGCTCGCAGCCCCATCGCTGAGCTGTAGCAAGCCGTTCAAAAACAGTGTGCCCCGGTGGAGACCAAGGCTTGAGATCCCCGGTGCCTCCAGGTGCTGGATGCCACTCAGGGTCAGGGTTCCCCGGTGCCTCGCGAGGCATGCCGCACCGTGGCTGGAAAGCTCTACCAGCCCGTTCAGCCGCAGCCATGATTCTGGCTTGGCGAATCGCTCCGCGGCGGAACCAAGGCTCCAAGCGACCTGGTCTGTGATATCGCGCAAACCATTGAGGGCAAGGTCTCCGCGATGAGGAGCCAAACCCTCGGCGGCGCCGGACGACAACTGCTCCAGCCCGTCCAGTATGAGAATGCCCGTCCTTGAACCGAGGTGGCTCGCGGACGCATCGTCCAGAAATTTGACCCCAACCATGGAGAGAATGCCCTCGTGGCGCGAAAGCCCCTCGGCGACCCCCTCCGGAACGCACTGGATCCCGTCTAAGAAAAGCGGCCCCCGGTTGCCCGCCAATGCCCAGGCAGCCCCCGGGTCCAACTCCTTTAGCCCATTTAGGCTCAATGTGCCCTGGTGCCTCCCCAAGCCCGCTGCAGCCTCTCCCGTCAGGCACTGAAGGCTATCCAGAACCAGGGTATGCCTGTGTCTGCCGAGGCTGCACGCAGCAGGCCCCGTGATTTCCAACAATCCCGACAGGGACAGGCCACCCGCCAGGCGGCCCAGGCTGGCGGCCGCCTGATCCGACAGATGGGCCAAACCATCAAGGGCCAAGTCGCCAGTATGCCCCGCCAGGGCTTGCGCTTCCTGGTCCGTGAGGGTAACCAGGTTTTTCAGCAGGAGCGGCCCCGATTGTGAGGCCAACTCGCGGGCCCTGGCCGCACCAAGCACCACTTCCGGCCTCTCCCGGAAATACCGCCTCAGCACCTGCTCGCCGAGGCTGGGTTCATCCTGGTGATCCCGATTCATCAGGTCCCCCGGTTACGGTGTTTGCTCACCGGACCCTTTTTGCCTTGGATCCATGGAGTTCCCGCTCGGTCTCGAGGCCCCGGTCGCCCCGGGCTCGCATCCACGCGTCGAGGTCGGCACGCAGCGTGGCTAGGATTTCACGGTGCGCAGGATCCTCGACCCGGTTGACTCCCTCGCTAGGATCCTTCACCAGATGATAAAGCTCCTCGGCGGGCCGGGTGTGGTAGCGCCTCAGCAGGGCCGAGGCGGCAGGATCCATGGCGGCCTTGGCCACCCAGGACCGATAGTAGCGCACCCCGTCCCCCTCGGTATCCTTGCCGAGGTCGATGTGGGTGTGGTGCTCCGCTCCGTGGTCCAGGTTGCGGATGTATTTCCACTCCCCGGTCCGCACGGCACGGATGGGGTAACGGTTCATGTCACCATCGGCGCTGTGCGTCAGGAAGACACGGTCGCGGTGGCGGTCCCTCGAGCCGGTGAGAACCCCCAAGAACGAGCTGCCGTCCAAACCCTCGGTGTCGCCGCCCCCAGTTGCCTCGAGGCAGGTGGGCAGGATGTCGGTCCAGTTGACCATCGCCTCGGAACGGGAACCCGGGCGGATGCGGCCGGGCCAGACAGCCACCAGCGGAGTCCGGACACCCGGGTCGTACAGGTTCCATTTGCCGAACGGGAACTGTGCCCCATGGTCGCCGGTGAACAGGAAAAGGGTGCCGGCAGGGAGGTGCCTGCGCGCGGCCTCGCGCACCTTGCCCAAGTCGTCATCGCACCGGGCCACCGCGGCGTGGTATCGGGACAGCGCCTCCCGCGCCTCGGGGGTGTCCACCAGATGGGGCGGCAACGGTTTGGCCTGGCTGCCTGTGGCTGGCACCCCCTTGGCCGGCCAAGGGACATGGGGCCAGTTGGTCCCCACAAGCAGACAAAGGGGTTTGGCCGGTTGCGGGCCGCCAGGGCGGGAGTGGCGGTCAGCCAGCCAGCGGACTGCGGCATCGATGCAGGCATCCTCATGGTATTTGAAATGGCTGGCCTGGTCGAAGCCGTACCCGGTCACCTGAGCATAGTGGGCCACCTTGCCGAACGCCACCACCTCGTAACCCCGCTCACGGAAGTAGGCCGGCCATTTTTTTATCAGCGGACCCGGTCTGGCGTGGTTGAGCATCGCCCCGTTGCGCATGGGATCGAGACCGGTGAGCAACGCCGCCCGGCTGGGCGCGCAACTGGGCGAAACCACGAAGGCGCGCCCGAGAGTCATTCCTTCGGCGGCGAGTCTGGTCATGTGGGGGGTGGGGACGGACCTGCCACCATGGATCGAGCAATCCGCCCAGCCGAGATCATCGGCCAGGAAGACCACAATGTCCGGGGAAGCGCCACTTGACCGCGCCACCACCAAGGCAAGGGCCAGGATCTGGAACATCCAGCGCATGGCAACACTCCGGTAGATCTGCAATCCAATTCCCACGATAACGCACCCCCCAGGGCAGGGTCCGTCCCAAGATTTCAAAAGATTTATTGGAAGGGGTTTTCCGTCTACCAGGCTGCCGTAGGCTGAAAGGGGCCGGTAACCATCCGGTTCCAATGATTAGACCATGTCCTACCACGGGTCCCCGTGCCATGCATGCCCAGCCCGCCAGCTCCGGTTACTCGCTGCTCCATGACCCACGGTTCAACAAGGGTGCCGCCTTCAGTCCGGCCGAGCGTTCCGCCTTGGGTTTGGAGGGGCTGCTTCCCAGCAGCATCCAGACAATGGAGGTGCAGGTGGCCAGGATCCACGCCCAGCTCGAGGCCTTGGACAACGACCTGCAGAAATACCTGTTCCTGTCCGACCTGCAGGGCCGCAACCAGACCCTGTATTACGCCGTGCTCATGGGAGATCCGGCCCGGTTCATGCCGCTGGTCTACACCCCGACCGTGGGGGAGGCCTGCCAGAAATTCGACCACTTTTTCCGCGGGCCGCGCGGGATGTACCTGCCCGTCACCGCCAGCGGGAGGTTGCGCCACCTGCTGGGCAACTGGCCCGAGCGGGATGTACGCTTTATCGTCGTCACCGACGGGGAGCGCATCCTGGGCCTGGGCGATCTGGGTGCGGGCGGCATGGGCATTCCCATCGGCAAGCTGGCCCTCTACACCGCCTGCGGCGGCGTGCCGCCCCACCATTGCCTGCCGGTCCTGCTGGATGTGGGCACCAACAACCACGCCCTGCTGGAGGATCCGCTCTACCTCGGCCTGCGCCGGGAGCGTGTGCGCGGGGCGGAGTACGACGCGTTCATCGACGAGTTTGTCCACGCCGTGCTGGAGAAATTTCCCGGAGCCTGCATCCAGTGGGAGGATTTTGCCAACTTCAACGCGCACCCCATCCTCGCCCGCTACCGGGAATCCGTCTGCACCTTCAACGACGACATCCAGGGAACCGCCGCCGTGGCGCTGGCCGGGATCTACGGAGCCCTGCGGATCAAGGGGGAGAAACTCTCGGAGCAGCGCATCCTGTTCCTCGGTGCCGGGGCGGCCGCCACGGGCATCGCCGAACTGATCAGCGAGGCGATGGCGCTGGAAGGCCT
>CAWUOE010000367.1:0-4062 GCA_963923355.1 uncultured Gemmataceae bacterium
AGAGGACCAGTAGATGTCGGCCCCCAGCGGGTTTTTTCCTGCCACCTTGAAACTGGTTCCTGCCTCGATCACATGGGTCACCCCGTCCTCGTCGATCGCGAACACCTTGCCCTCGTAAGACCAGGGCGATGCCCAGATCGCTTTGGCGCCTGGCAATCGTTCCTTGTAGTGTTGTTTGCCGGTTTTGGCATCCAGACAGGTCACCAGCCCGCCTTGCCGGTCGAACAGGTACAGGTTTCCGCTCAAAAGCAGTGGCGTGGCCGCCGCGGGGGCCACCTTGGGCACAGACCACAGCACCCACATGTTGCTGGTCTTGCCCTCCTCCAGACTGATATCTCCGGTGGCCCCGGCCTTCACGGCAAAGAGGGTTCCCCCGCCGCCGAAACCTCCCGGTCTTCCCCCGGCCGGTCCGCCTCCCGGAGGGCCGCCACCAGGCCCGCCGAATCCGCCGCGTCCTCCGCCCTGCATTCCCGTGCCGAAATAAAGCGTATCGCCATCCCCCAAGGGGGATGCATTCGCCTGACCCCCTCCCGTGGCCAGTTCCCAGAGAAGTTTGCCCGTCTCCGGGTCATAGGACCGCAGTTTCTGGCTACCACCGGTCACCAACTCGGTGCGGCCCTTGGATTTCCAGATGTAGGGTGTGCTCCAATTGGTCTTTTCCTGCCGGGCAGCCCGCCAGATTTCCTTCCCCGATTTCGCGTCCAGCGCGACCACGAACGACTTTTCCTCGTTGTCGCACTGGATGAACACCTTCCCCTGATGAAAAGCCGGTGAACTTGCCGTGCCCCAGCCGTTTTGGTTGGGGTACACACCCAATTCCACCTTCCAGACTTCCTTGCCATTCAGGTCATGCGCGATCGCGGTCCCGGTCGCGCCCAGCCAGGTGTAGATTTTTTCCCCGTCGGAAACCGGGGTTTCCGTGGCGAAGGTGTTGCTGGCGTGCGTGTTGTATTTCGGTTTGCCGGTCGCGGCGGTGGTTGTCCAGATTTCCTTGCCTGTAGCCCGGTCCAGGCACACCACTTTCCAGATGTATTCCTTGTCCGGCCCGCGGCCTGACCTGCCACCGCCAAAACCTCCTGCTCCGCCGGGCCGTCCCCCGGGGCCGCCTTCGCCTGGCCGACCTCCGGGGCCACCCGGCCCACCACCTCCCGGCCCACGTCCGCCGCCGCCAAATCCGCCCCGCGGCTTGGGTTGGCCATCGGCGACCGCTGTGGTCAGGATGACCTTGTCCCCCACAATGATCGGGCACGACCAGGCCACACCACCCACCGATGCCTTCCACTGGATGTTCCGGTCAGGTCCCCAGGTCAAAGGAGGCTTGGATTCGGAGGGAATCCCGCTGCCGTCGGGCCCGCGGAATTGGAGCCAATCATCGGCTCCCAGGGGAGACCATCCGCAAAGGCCCACCATCGCCGCCAGCACGCGTTTCTTCATGGCTCACCTCGGGAGTTTGAAGGAATCTGAATGGGTGGATGCAGGGTGCAAGATTCCGAAGGTAGTTCTTTCATGATGATGAATCAATGAAAATGAGGGATAATCCGTCAGTCCAGATGGAAAACGGTGGCAAGGTTGTTTCGGCCCAAGGGATTGACCGGGCTCCCAGAGGTGGGTCCCTGGGTCAAAAACGCAGGGAGTGATGCGATGGATGCAAGGTTGGATCGACGCGGATTCACCGGCTTCTTAGCGGGGTCCACCTGCCTTTCAGCCTTAACCAGCCTTCCGGATGCGGGCGGGAAGCCGGAAGTCGTTTCCTTTTTCCTGGTGGGCGACACGCATTTCCTGGCGGACAAGGAAAAGCCGACCAGGCTGGAGGAGCGCTCCCGGTTGGTGACTTCCCGCCTGGTTGATACCCTCAACCGGCTGCCGGGCACCGCCATCCCCCAGGAGGCGGGCGGCGGACAGGTGATGAGGCCCAAAGGACTCATCCACGCCGGCGATTGCATTGATACCGGTGACAAAGCCGATGTGGCCATGCAGCAAACGGAGTGGGCTTCCTTCCGAGAGGTGTTCGGCCTCGACGGCCGCGATGGCCGGCTGGCCATGCCGGTTTATGAGGTGCACGGCAACCACGACAGCCCCAGGGGAGACGGCCTGGTGGTGAAGGATATCATCCGCCGCAATTCCGACCGGCCGGGGGTCGCGGGTGTCTCCCAGGGTGGGCCGCATTACTCCTGGGACTGGGGCCCCGTTCATTGTGTCAATCTGGGCATTGTGGTGGGGCAGGTTGCCGAACCCGGGCGCAAGCGACGGTACAACCCCATGGGCAGCCTGGATTTCCTGGTGACAGACCTGCGGGACAAGGTTGGCAGTTCCGGCAGGCCGGTGGTAATCACCCACCATGTCGACATGCTGCGTTACGCCTTGCCGCTTCCTGTGGAGGATAAGAAGGCCATGGGCATGGAATGGGATCCGGCCGATGTGAAGGCCTTCCATGAGGCGCTACGGGGATACAACATTGCCGCAGTTTTATACGGGCACACCCATGCCAGAAACGTGTTCCGTTGGGACGGCGGCAATAAGGGGGCTGCCAAGGGGGTACCCGTTTTCAACGTGGACAACAGCAGTCATTTCGCCGGCCAGCAACAGGCCTTTTTCTATTTCGAGCTGCATTCGGACAGGCTGTTGGCGCGCGAGTACCAGACCAAAGACCAATGGGAGACCGGGTCATGGACTCCCCAAGTCTGGACGGTGCCCTTGGCCGCGGCGGTCAAATGATCGGCGGTTGCATGGCTGCCACGGTCATTTGGTTTTGACCAATTCCGCCATCTTCAGGCCCATCGCCTCGCCGACATCCATGTACACCTCGGCTTTCCCGCCGTAGTGGCCATTGCCGCTGCCCCCCTGCGCCATGGGATGGGTGTAGATGGTGGCGACGTTGCCCTTGAATTCAGGGTGTTTGCCGCTGGAGCCGTCGACGGCGAGATGAGCCTCCAAAACCAGCCCACCCGGTCCGGTGCCCCCTTTCACCGCTTCGCCCAGGGTGCCGCAGACGAATTTCGCGGCGGGCGCATTGAACTCCTTGCGCAGTGCCCGGATGAATGCCACCAGGTTTTTCTCGTAGTGCGCGGCATGCCCGGCATTGCCCGCATCCCGTTCGCCCTGCCAGAAAAAGAAACCGGCCACCTCGTACCCCTTCGCGCCGGGGTAATGTTTTTCAAGATCAGCCAGTGCTTTTCTGGCATCTCCGATGTCCGTATCCCACTGCTTGCCGGCATACCAGTCGATTGGCTTGCCTTTCTTGTCCAGCCAGGGTGCCGGTTCGGTCTTCAGGCCCTTGGCCGGATCCATGGGCCAGAATTCCGGTTTGTCCTTGTAGCCGGCGTAGACCAGCCTCTGCTCCGCGCCGGACTTGTCCTTCGTCACAAACGCGGTTCGCTCACTGCCCGGGGGGAGGAGGTCCCATCCCAAGGCGCGGTTGCCGATGCAGCACTTCAGGATCATCACCGGCGCATCGATGGCGTTGCCCAGCGTGTGCCCGATGCCATACTCCGGACCCAGGTTGCCTCCGTTCACGGTCAGCCATTCATTCCGAAGCGGGCCTCTCCCGGACATGTACTGCACGTAGCGGACATCCTTCCGCACACTCCATCCCCCGTCTTTGTCCATCAGATACGGGTATTTTTTGTTTTCCCGGACCGCATGCTCCAGGGAAATGGCGCCACCCTTCACCTTGCCCAGTCCAACCATATTGGATTGACCCAGCAGGATGAACACCTGGACCGGTTTGCTCATGTCGGCGGACTTGCCATCCGGTCCGGGGATGGGCGTATCCCCCGCACGGGCCAGGGGCCGGTACTGCGGAATAGCCATGACCAGTGAGAAAACGCATAGCTGAAAAACGACCTTCATGAACGTTTCTCCCAAACCCGGATCATGCCTTTCCAACCAACCGAAATGTGCCCGCCAATAATCAACGCTTTCGGGCGGGAACCTCCGGAAAGGAAATGTTTCCGTCCTAGTCGATCTGGACCATCACCTGCTCGATGATGAATCGATCCGATTTTTTTGAGGGTTGATGGTATCCACTTGGGACGGCGGAAGCTGTTTCAACCGCCTTTGCCT
>CAWUOE010000368.1:0-4046 GCA_963923355.1 uncultured Gemmataceae bacterium
CCCCCTGCGTGCTGAAACCTGGCTGCCTGCCCAGCCATCCAGACTCCCGCCCAGGCACATGGAGGCCGACTGGGCCCTCCCCGCGCCCGACTCCGAGCCTCTGCGCGTGCTCCCCGGCCCCCAGTGGGACCTCCTCGGCTGGCCCGAAAACCAGCTCCCCGCCGCCACGGTGGAAGACCGCATCAACCGCATGGGTGTCCGCCTCAGCCTCGATTCCCCCGCCCCGCCTCCACCCACCGGCCTCACCAGCGAGCCGGTCTGCCCCGGCATCATCCAGGCCCCTTCCAGTGGCGAATGGATCATCCTGGGCGCGGGCTGCCAAACCCTGGGGGGGTACGCAAAAGTCGCCCAAGTGATCGAGGCCGACCTCGACCGCGTGGGCCGCCTGCGTCCCGGCGACCGCGTCCGGTTGCAGGCCATCCGGCTAACCCGGGCCCTCGCCATCAACCGCGAGTACCACCGCCAGCTTGCCCAGCGATGTCAGGCGTCCCTCCTGTCGCTGGCGGGCGGTTAGAATCTCCACTGATCCAGGTCTTTCAGAAACAAGGCAGGTACAAACCAGATGGCTAGGGTTTTCATCGGACCATCCCACCTCTGTTCGGTCCCGGATTGGGAGTTCAGCCGGGTACTGCGCGCCGCGGGGCATGAGGTGATCTACAACCAGATCCCACGGCAGTTGGTCGAGTCCGAGGTGCTGGAACACCTGAAGGACATGGATGCGGTGGTCGCCGGTAGCGAGCCCTACACCCGCGCGGTGCTGCAGGCCCATCCCCGGCTGAAGGTGGTCGCCCGGGTGGGTGTGGGCTTCGACACGGTCGATGTCGCCGCCGCCACCGAGTTGGGCAGGTTTGTCACCATCGCTCCCGGTACCAACCACGGTTCGGTCGCCGAGCACGCCTTCTCCCTCATCCTCGCGCTGGCCAAGCATGTGGTCACCCAGGATGCCGGCATGCGCAAGGGTGGCTTCCCCCGCGGCATCAACACGCCCATCCGCGGCCGCACCCTGGGTATCGCCGGTCTCGGCCGCGCCGGCAAGGCGGTCGCCGAGCGGGCCCTGGCCTTCGAGATGAAGGTCATCGCCTTCGATCCCTACCCCGACACCGCCTACGCCGCCTCGAAGGGCATCGAGCTGGTGGACTGGAAAACCCTGCTGGCCCAAAGCGACTGGCTCTCGCTGCACCTGCCCAGCACCCGCGAGTCGCACCACCTGATGGACGGCAAGGCTTTCGCCTGCATGAAAAAGGGCGCCTACCTCATCAACACCGCCCGCGGCGCCATCGTCGACGAGAAGGCGCTGCACGCCGCGCTCGAGTCGGGCCACCTCGGCGGCGCCGGGCTCGATGTCTTCGAGCAGGAGCCCCCGGGCATCCTGCCGTTCTTCCACCGCGACAATGTGGTCCTCACCCCCCACGCCGCCGGGGTGGACGAACAATCCCTGGCGGACATGGCCCTCTCCGCCGCCCAGGCGGCGGTGGATATCCTCGCCGGCCGGCTGCCCATGGAAAAAATCGTCAACCGCGAACTCGTCCGCGACGAGTAAGCCGGGCCCGCCCGTTCACGGCCAACCGGTCCGCCCGACCGGTTGGCCTTTTTTTTTCTCTGGCCCCCCGTTATCCGCCCACCTCGAGTGGAGATGTGTCCGCCCTTTCGGGTGGCGCGGATGGAATTGCCGGAGCCGAACCCATGATCCGTAAGAACGCCTTGCTGGGCCTTGCCGCCATGGCCCTGGCCACCCCCTGGGCCACCGCCCAGACCCGCAAGCCCAGCCCGGGCCCCGCCGCGCCCGCGCCCGGCCAGCCTCCAGCCGCCGCGGGTGCTGCCGCCGTGCCCAACCTGCCCGCCGGCACCCGGGAAGCCACTCCCGTCGCCTCGGTCAACGGCCAGGTCATCACCGCCGGCGACCTCCAGCAGGCCATGCGCTGGATCGCCCCGGCCCCGGCCAACGCCCCCTCCACCATGGAGCGCCAGCGCCAGCTCGAGGCTCTCGGCTTCCTCATCGACAACCTGCTGATGGAGCAGTTCATCAAGGCCAGCGGCCCCGCGGTGCCCAAGGCTGAAATCGATTCCAAGCTGGCCGAACTCGCCGCCGAGCTGAAAAAGCAGGACAAGACCATCGAGTCCATGTGCCGCGACCAGGGCATCAGCTACGAGCAGTTGGTCAACAATGTCCGCACCAAGCTGTCTTGGGGCGCCTTCGCCGCGCCGCGCATCACCGACAAGCTGCTGAAGGACTACTACACCGGCTACAAGGATTTCTTCGACGGCACCATGGTGCATGTCAGCCACCTGGCTCTGCGCGTCTCGCCCACCATGCCGCCCGCCGAGAAGGCCACGGTCCAGGCCCGCGTCGCCGCCATCCGCGAGGAGATCGCCTCGGGCAAGATCACCTTCGAGAACGCCGCCAAAAAATACTCGCAGGAGGCCAACGGCGCCCAGGGTGGCGTGATCGGCTTCATCCCCCGCAAGTTCGCCGTCGATGAGGAGGTGGCCAAGGTCGCCTTCTCCATGAAGGCCGGCGAGGTCAGCCAGCCCATCGCCACCGAGTTCGCCATCAACCTCGTCAAGATCAACGAGCGGCGCAACGGCCCCGGCTCCACCTTCGACAAGGCCAAGAACGAGGCCCAGGAGATGTTCACCGAGGAACTCTTCCAGGCCGTCCTGGCCCAGCAGCGCAAGGCCGCCAAGATCGAAGTCATGCTCAAATGACGCCGGGTTCCATTTGGTTCTCCTTGCGGGCCGGGGACCTTCCCCGGCCCGTTCCGTTTTCGTTTATCCTGAAACCGGTCACCCACCCGCCGGACGCGCGCCATGCTGCCCCTCCTCACCCTGCTGGCATTCTGCCAGGCCCCGCTCGAAACCGTCCCCACCGAGAGGGCCCCGCTCGCCGCCCAGGTGAAGGGTCTGGCCCCCCACGCCGCCAACCAACCAGCCCTGCAACAGGCGTTCGCCTTGGCCCTCATGGCGCCCGATGCCGAGTCGCTGCAGGTGGCCCTCGACCCCGCCGCCACCCTCGAGGTGCGCATCAATCCCGAGGGCCGCGTGAAGGTCGCCCGCGGCCCCGCCACCACCGCGCTGGCCGTGGGCAAACCGGTCGCGGTGCTGGTCAAGGTGGTCAACGGCTCCGGCGGACAGCAGCGCCTCAAACCCATCCTCAGGTGCCCGGGTGAAAACAGTCCGCCCGTCTCGGCCGCCTGGCTGGAGAAGGCGCCCGGCCTCGGCCAGGACCTAGCCGGCCTGCTCGTCGAGTACCGCCTGCTGCTGCTCACCGGCAACCGGCCCGGGCTTTTCGAGATCAGCCTCGCCATGGAGGCCGGACAGGGCACGCAGGATCTCGGCTTCCGCGGCGAAACCCCGCTCCTGCTCCGGGTGAAACCCTGATTCCCGCCTACAATGCACCCATGAAGATCGCCTTCATCACCGCGGGCGCGGCCGGCATGTTCTGCGGCTCGTGCCTGCGCGACAACACCCTCGTCACCCACCTGCGCAAGCTGGGCCTCGATGCCCTGCTCATCCCCACCTACACCCCCATCACCACCGATGAAGCTGACGCCTCTGAAAAGCAGGTCTTCCTCGGCGGCATCAATGTCTACCTGCAGGACAAGTCGTGGCTGTTCCGCCACACCCCCCGCTTCCTCGACAAACTGCTGGACGCCTCGTGGCTCTTGCGCCTGGCCGGCAAGCGTGCCGGCTCCACCCGGTACGAAGACCTCGCCGGCCTCACGCTCCAATTGCTGAAGGGCATGGACGGCCACCAGCGCAAGGAGGTCATCCGCCTGGCGGACTGGCTGGCCGACCTGAACCCCGATGTGGTCCACCTCTCCAACGCGCTCATCTCCGGCATCATCCCCGAAATCCACCGCCGCCTGCCCCAGGCCAAGGTGGTGGTACAACTGCAGGGCGATGACATCTTCCTCAACGCCATGCCCCCCGCAGCCCGCGCTGAAATCATCGCCCAGATCCGTGTCAACACCGCGCGGGCCGCCGGCTTCCAGTCCACCTCCACCGCTTACGCTGACAGCATGGCCACCTACTTCGGCATCGACCGC
>CAWUOE010000369.1:0-4044 GCA_963923355.1 uncultured Gemmataceae bacterium
GTGCGGTATGAAATCGATCGGATCGGTGGCGGTCAGTTTGCCGTTGATGTAGAGAATGAACCAGTTGTCAGCATACATGTTCGCCTGGATCGTGTCGGACATGGCGGGTTTGATGAGGCCGGGCGGCCCGCCCTTTTTCTTCTGCTTGTCGCCCTTGCCGCCACCCTTGCCTCCGCGGTCCCCCGGAGGCTGCGCGGAAAGGCCCGCCGGCTCGAGCAGTGTCAGGCCGCAAAGGGACAGGAAAAACAGGACCACCAGTGCGAAGCGCATGCGCTCAATCCTCCAGAATCACCTTGCGGTCGGCCGCATGGTGGAAAGCGTGGCTGAAGTAACCGGGGTCGAGCCTGTTTTGCCCGACGAGTTCCACACGGACCTTGTCCGGACCACCGCGGGCCCGGGGCATACCTTGGAAAGTCATCCGCTGGATGGTGCCCGTTTTTGGATCAAAGCGAATCTCCACCTCACGGGGGCCACGGTCCCAGGTAGAGCGCTTGCGGGCCAAGATGCCTTTCCAGCCTTCGGGTGAGGGAGACAGCAGGGTGAGGTCGTAGGTGACACGAAGTTGGGCCAGGTCGGCCGGCAGGTTGGCAAATGGAATTCCTGCCTGATGGCCGGGGACCGGACCGCGGAAGCGCATCGGGTCGCGGCTGACACGCACCGCACCTTGTCCTTCAGGAGGCACGGACCATCCGGTTTCACCATCGCTTCCGGTGACCCATCGGGTCCCATCAGGTTGGAGACGGACCAGCACATAGTTATCCGGAGCACGGACCTGGAGGGTGGCACCCTCGATGGGGGGGCGTTTGGGGTCGATGGTCTCGGCGGTCTCGTCGAGGTTGCAGATGCGGTAGGTGCGATCGGCCGAGGCGGCGGCTTCGGTGTTGGCGGCGATCAGTCGGTCGAGTTCCCGCGCGGCCGAGGCGGGCTGGAGCAGAATGGCCCAGATGCCGAGTGCAACCGCCCCAGCGAGGGCTCCCGCCAGGGGGAGCCGGTGCCAACGACGGCGCTTTTTGACGGGAGCCGGCGGAGCTTCGGGTACCCAGTTAGTTTGGGTCGCTAGGTCACGGAGATAACTGTGCATCCGTACCCTGCGACTAAAAGCCAGCGCATTGGCCGGATCAGCCTGGATCCAATCATTGAGGCGTGCAGTCTGCTGCGGTGTGAGGACACCATCGAGGTGGCCATCCACCAGCGCTTCCGGGGAAAGATCATTCTGGTGGCTCATGGCTTGGCCTCCAGAGCGGTCGCCTTGCGCTCGATGCAGTCACGGAGCCTGTCGCGCACTCGCTGGAGCGCCTTGGCCACGGTGTTGGAGGACTGGCCCAGCCTTTCGGCAATGGCCGCCGGCTTGAGGTCGAGCGTGTAGCGGAGGCGACACAATTCCGTCGCGTCGGGATCGAGCTTGCGGGCGCAATCGCGCAGGTGTTCCAGCCTGGAATCCATTTCGGGATCCTGGGCCATGGCGATGGTGATAGCATCCACGGCAGCCGAGTCAAACACCAGCCTGTCGGCCCCTTTTTTCCTGAGGTGGGCAAGGGTTTGCAAGCGAGCAATCCCCATGGCCCAGGCGGTGAAGGGCCGCGCGGGGTCATAGCGGTGGTAGCCTTGCAGCACGGCCACGGCGGTCTCTTGCAGGATGTCATCGCGGTCCTGAAAATCACGCACCAGCGACGAGATGAAGGCGGAAACGACCGGGACGGCCAAGGTCCACTGACGGGTTGCCTCGCGAAGGGAATGGTCCATGACATGTCCCTCCACCGCGATCATTCTTCGAAGTCCCTGCCCTTATTTGTCAGAATGGGCGATTTCGTGACAGGGAACCGGGAAAATACTGAAAATTCTGGCTAAATAACTGGTTTTCGAAGTGCGAAAAGCTTCAGCAAGGACCAGAGCAATCCACCGGCCAGCAGGCCCCAGAGCAGATTGAGCGTGGCACCACCCACCAGGCCGACGCTGAGAGCCACGGCCAAGTCGGAGGTGTTTTTCAGGCTTGCCAATAAACCCAGGTGCAGCAAGCCAGCGGCGGCCAACAGGCCCGCCAATATTTCCACTGGAAAAGCTGAGAATAAAGGACCCAATCCCTGGCCGGCTACCAGGGCCAATGCGATTAAGACCAGGCCCATCAACAGCGGGGCACGCCAAGTGCGGGCGCCGAACGCGACATGGGCAGTCATGCCCCCGGACCCATGACAGACCGGCAGGCCAGAAATGCTTCCGGCGATCAGGTTCACCAACCCGAGTGAGCAGGCCAGCCGGCCCGGGGTTACCCGGTTAGCCCGGTCGCCAAAATAGTGTCTGGCGGCATCCACGGGAGCGATGCAGGCGTTGGCCAGTGTCAACGGCGCCTGGGGCAGCACCAGCGCCACCAGGGCTGTCCACCAGATGCCGGGATCCAAGGTCGGGCCGGTGATCGCGGAGGGCCCCCAACACATTTCCCCCTCGAACCGGCCGAGAGCCACCAACAACCCGAGGCCCACCAGGACGAGGGTGATGTTCAACCGGCGCAGCCGAACCGCCAAGACCAAAACACCCACCGTTAGTGCGAGGCTCCAATCCAGGCCCAGCGCATACGGCTGGAATGGCTCGGGGGGTTGCCAGACCAGCATCATTGCCGAGCGGACCAGCAACAGGCCGACGGCAGCCTGTACCCCCCGCACCAGGGCCTGGGGGAAAAATCCGGCCAGGCGGTCGAGCAGACCGGAGAGGCCCAGCAGCGTGAACAGGCCGCCCAGGCAAATGGCGGCAGCGCCGATGGTTTCCGGTGGCAATCCACCTGCAATAGCCACCGCTGCCAGCGCCTTGAGCGGCTGCACCCCCACCGGAATGCGGTAGACCCTTGCTGCCAGCAGGTAGAGCAGGCCGGCCGGCATGAGAGCCGCTGTGGCTGACATGCCATTACCAACCACCAGTGCAACCGCCAACGGGGCGAAGACGCCGAGGTCGGCAACGGCGCCGGCAGCCTCGGGGCACCAGGTCGTGAAAGCACGGGTCCACCGGAATGGCCTTGGGTTGACAAAACTATCCATGAAGGAGGGAAGGCTCCCGCATAACTGTTGCAACCGGCAGAATTGTCACCCTCTCAAAATACCACGCAACCCGCGGGCTTTACCTGGGCAACAGGGGGAGGGGTGCCAGCCGGTAGCATCAAGGGATCTACGACAATTGGGGTTTCACCATGCAGACATCGATTTTGGTCCTTTGTTCTCTTCTGGTGACACACCAGGAGAGTGACACCCCCACCAAGGCCCCGAAGCAGTTTGAACGGATGGCCTACCGGAACATCGGGCCGTCTGCGGGCGGTCGGGTGTCGCGGGCCTGCGGGGTGCCAGGCGACCCGCTCACCTACTATGCGGCCACCTCGGCCGGTGGTGTGTGGAAATCGACGGATGGCGGGGTGAGCTTCAAGCCCATCTTTGATGACCAGCCGGTCTCCTCGATCGGCTCCATCGCCGTCGCCTCCTCAGACCCGAATGTGGTTTATGTGGGAACCGGCGAGGCGAACATCCGCGGCAACGCGGCGGCGGGGGCGGGTATCTTCAAATCGACCGATGCCGGCAAATCATGGAAGCATGTTTGGAAACAGGTGGGCCATATCGGCACCATGGCGGTCCATCCCAACAACCCTGATATCGCCTTCGCGGCGGTGCTGGGACACGCCTTCGGCCCCAACAGCGAACGGGGTGTTTACCGCACCACCGACGGCGGGTCCACCTGGTCGAGGGTGCTGTTTGTCGACAACGATACGGGTGCCAGCGATGTCTGTTTTGACTTAACCAACCCGCGCACGCTGTACGCGGGGCTTTGGCAGACACGGCGGCAGCCCTGGGAACTGACCTCGGGCGGTGCCGGCTCGGCCCTTTATGTTTCACGGGATGGAGGGGACACCTGGGACAAGATCGGCCCGGGGGCCAAACCGAAAAAGAAAAAAGCGGTGACGACCTCGTCCCCTGAGGAGGACGCCCTTCCGCCCGGCCCGTGGGGCAAGGTGGGTGTGGCGGTGGCACCGTCGGATGGGTCGCGGGTGTACGCGCTGATCGAAGCCGA
>CAWUOE010000370.1:0-4038 GCA_963923355.1 uncultured Gemmataceae bacterium
GCGAATCATGGTACTGAACCAGGGGCTTGGGATGGCCGTAGGTTCCCTCACGGCATGCCACCCGCACGCCACTTTGGTCCGCCTGAACCCATGCCATTATCGCCACAGCCTTGCGGGTTGACTCCCCCTCACGGATCCATTCCTTGCGGATGGGATCACCCTCATTCACCAACCATTCCGCCTGACGAGCCAAATCAAAGGCCTGTTCCCGTTGCTTTTCCCTGGCTTGTTGAGACACCTTTTCCACCCAGGCTGTCGCACCCTGCCAACCGCCCAATATCACCAAGAGGGCTGCCCCATATACAGCCACTCGTTGGTAGGTAAAACCAGAACCGAGAATCACCCGACGCACAGGATCCCCTAGCCCCACCAGAAAAGAAAACGCTTCCGCTGCCAGCACCGCCATGGGTATCAGCAAAAGCCCCGCGTGCTTTTCTTCCGGCAGCACAAAGAACAACACCAAAACATATCCGGCCAAATATGCGACCAGTCCACGTAATAACCAAGCCCCACGCGGATCATGCCAAGGCAACGGGAAACAAACCCTCAGACATCCAATGACCGCCAAGACAGGTATCGCCGCCGCCATCCATTTTTGGATCGAGATCCACCAGGACATCGGCTTTCTGGTCCGTTTGGGATCCAGTTCCGGCGCGTGCCCTGTCGATGCCAAAGGCAAGTCCACCAATCGTGTCGCCTGCAGGGCACGCCAAACGAAATTCGGCGCTTGTCCAAGCCAGACAGGCAGATTGAACCGGAACGATTCCCAGAATAGTTCCCGGCTGATGCGGGCGTGATCCGGGCCGTAAATTTCGTGGCAGTGCTCGGGATCGAAGGACAGTGGTTCCAATCCCTCCTCCATCCGCCTTTGGGCCACCCGCACGATCACCTGCAGGTCATCCCGCGAGACACCCATGCTGTTTTCCAGATGGAACAGGTTGCAGCGGGTTTCCTCCGCATAACTGGCCATGTGGAACCCCACTCCGGATCCTTGGGGTATCACCGGGCAAAGCGTTGCGATTATCGCCCTGAGAATCAGGGACATTCCCAGGCAGCTCACGGTCCCCGCCAGCGCCAATTTCCAACCGCGACCGGCAATCACCAGGGCGGGACCTGTCAGGCCAGCCATGGCAATCACGGTCAACAGCGCGTCATGGCGCCAACCCAATCCCAAGGCCGCCAAAAACCCAGCCAGAGCCGAGGCTGCCAAATCCCCGGCAACCGATTGTCTGGTACCTATCAGCCAAGCAAGGCATGCCCAGGCCGGAGTGGCAAACCACAGGGGGGAAATATCCCGCGGCGAGTAGGCCGTGTAGGAAACCTCCAGGGGCATCACGGAGTAGCAGACCGCTGCCACCAACCCGACCCAGCCATTTCTGGATAATCCCCGAGCCGTCAAAAAGACGCACAAGCACGACAAGGTCGACAGAAAGGCATAAAACCAAAACAGCACATCCCATCGGATGCCGAACAACCACCACAGGCCGGTTGCCGTCCACAAATCCAGGATACGGGTGGTGTAAAGCGGCCAGGGCAGATGTTCATCACTGGCATCAGTGATCCCCACCGGCGGAATGACCGGCTCAGATTCCGCCAGGCTGAAATACGCGTTGAATTCCTCAGGGGTCACCGAGGGAGCTTGCAGGCTGAGGAATTTTTGCAGGGGAATCGATTCTGGGATTCCGGCGAACTTGACCGGTCGAAGGCCATGCCCCGCCAAGGCTGCCAAAGAGTAGCGGAATGTGTCAGACCAGAACTGCCGTTCCTCCAAACCGATCTGCCGCAGCGATTCCAGGCGGGTGAACGCATGAACTATCAGCACGGCCAACAGCGCCGAACCGACAAGCCACCGCCGCGCCCGGGGCGACATCAGGCGGCGCCCTGGATCTGCGGCATGCCAATGCGTACCGTCTTGCCGGTCGCCGCTGGTTCGAGGATTTCGCGCAGGCTGTTCACCATGTGGTCCAGCATCGGTCTGGTCAGTCCCGGATAAACCCCCATGAAAAAGGCATCGTGCATGATCTTGTCGGTCATGCGCAAATCGCCCACCACCCGGTGTTCAATGTTCTGAAACGCCGGATGCCGCAGAAGGTTGCCGGCGAACAGGGGCCGGGTTTGAATTTTGCGAGACTCCAGATGGCGGATGATTTCCTGCCGGGTGATAGGGGCATGATCCCGGACAATCACCAGAAACCCAAACCAGGATGCATTGGCTCGGGGATCAGGTTCAGGCAGATGGATCAAACCTTCATAAGGCCGCAGGGCTTCCATCAGGTACGCGTGATTGGCGCGCCGGGCGGCGACAAAACTGTCCAGTTTGGCCAACTGTTTGCGGCCGATTGCCGCCTGCATGTCCAGCGGCTTCAGGTTGTAGCCCAGATGGCGGTAAATATACTTGTGGTCATATCCCTCGGGCAGGTCTCCCAGTTTCCACCCAAAGCGCTTGCCGCAGGTGTTGTCCTTCCCGGATGGACACCAGCAATCCCGGCCCCAGTCCCGGAAACTTTCGGCCAATCGCCTCAGCCGCGGGGTGTTGGTCAGCACCGCCCCACCCTCACCCATGGTTAGATGGTGTGGCGGGTAAAAGCTCTGCGTGGCCAGATCGCCGAACGAGCCGGTCCGCTGGCCGCGCCACTCGGCCCCCAAGGCATCACAGTTATCCTCCACCAGCCACAAGTCATGCTTCCCACAAAATTCCGTGACAGCATCCAGATCGAAGGGATGGCCCAAAGCGTGGGCGGCCACCACCGCCTTGGTTTTTGGGGATAACGCCCGTTCCAGAAGATCGGCCCGCAAGTTGGCGGTGCCTGGTTCCACATCAATGAACACCGGCACTAGCCCGTTTTGCACCAGCGGAGCAACCGTGGTGGGAAATCCGGCGGCAACCGTGATGACTTCATCCCCGGGCCGCAAACCATCCGGTAGTGTGTGGCTGGTCAGCGCGCTCACAGCCAGAAGGTTGGCGCTCGAACCGGAATTGGTCAGCAACGCCTCGCGCACGCCCACCGCCTGTGCCAGCTCATTCTCAAACGCCTCACCTTGCGGCCCGAGAGTTAGCCAGAAATCCAGCACGGTATCCACCGCTGCTGCCACTTCCGACTCATCGAACACCCGCCCGGCATAGGGAACAGGTGTCACGCCAGGCACAAACTCCTTGGGCTGCAAATGTCTGGCCTGGCTATACTCGCGCACCTTGTCCAGAATTTCCTGATGCAGGTCTTGCCACATGGTTGATTCCTCCAGATGTCTGTCGTGGTGTGGTGATCTTTCGGTTCACGGAGCCCAGGAAGGCCGTGGCCTGGTTTCAGATGGTTCAACACTTGCATTCGCCGGCCCGGAATCAGCTTCAGTTGTCCAATAACCCCTCGTGGGTGGCGAAGCTTCCCAGCCAATCGATTCTTCAGCTAGGTAAAGGGGGCGTTTGCGGGCTTCCAGGTACGTGCGCCCGGCATATTGACCAACCACCCAACCTGTGGCAAGGGTGGAGGTCAGTACCAAACCCAGAAGGATATGTAGCAGCCCCAACCCGCCGATTCCAAAAATGGCCAGCAAGCCCATCAGCACGGTCAAGCCGAAGGCCATTGCCGACAAATGGCCCAGCGCGTCCACCGGCCACAGGGAAAATGAAGTGACAGCCCGGGCCGCCAGATTCACCAGATAGAAAAAAGGGGCATGGCTGCGTCCAGCTCGCCGGGGATGACGGTCGTACAGCACCGGCACAGACGGGAAGCCGATCCAATGGCTCAAACCCCGGAAATACCGGTTCCGTTCATGCAGTTGGCCCAAGGCATCCAATGCCCTGCGTGACAGAAGCCGGAAATCAGTCGCTTTCGCGGGGAGACGGCAATCCCCCACCTGCTCCAGCAAGCGGTAAAAAATCTTCGACCCCAGGGATTTCCACCAGGGGTCACCCGCCCGGTCCCGCACCACGCCGTAAACAACATCGGCCCCTGCGCGCCAATGCTGCACGAACCGGGGGATCAGTTCCACCGGGTCCTGCAGGTCACTGAAGACCACCATCGCCGCATCACCGCGGGC
>CAWUOE010000371.1:0-4035 GCA_963923355.1 uncultured Gemmataceae bacterium
CAGTTTTCAAAGATTCCGGTTTTTCGCAGGCATTGGTGGCACTGGGTGGAGATTTGGTGGCCGGGGAGGCCCCGCCGGGTAAATCGGCCTGGGACGTGGACCTGATCGACTTGCCGGGAGACCGGGGAGGCCACCGGCGGATTCCATTGGTGAACCGGGCGGTTTCCACCAGCGGGGACCTGGAGCAGTTCCTGGAAATCAACGGGGTGCGGTACGGCCATATTCTGGATCCCCGGACCGGATTGGGTACGACCGACCGGGCAGCGGCGACGGTGCTGGCCCCCACAGGGATGGAGGCTGACAGTCTCACCAAGGCCTGCTGTCTGTTGCCAGAAACCCAAGCCCTGAAAGTGGTTGCCACCTACAACGCCCAGGCCCGGCTGGTCCGGCCGGACGGCAACAGCTCCCGGCCCGCCCGCATTGTGACCAGCCCCGGTTTTCCCGCCCTGGGCAAATCCGGCGACTGACAGGTCGTTTTGGGTGCCATTTTGGATTTTTTTGTCGGTTAAAAACCCTACCCGTTCTTTTTTTGTCCCAATCTTCCCGGATCAATCGCTTGTAAGGAAAGGGGCACCTGATCCGCCCGGGGCGGATGGTGTTTCCGTTTGCATGGGTATGGAATCACCCGGTTGATCCACGCGACGGGGACAACGCATGTTGAAAAATGGCAAGCCGAACAAATTGGCTTCCCAACTCCTTCCCCGCCCCGTTTGGGAGGCGGTGGAGCCGATCATTCCCAACCTCAGGCCCAACCGGAAAACCCCGCAGGGCCGCAAACCAGTGCCCCACCGGGAAGCCCTTAGCGGCATTCTTTTTGTGTTGAGAACCGGGGTCTCGTGGGAAGAACTGCCCCTGGAGTTGGGTTGGGGAACCGGGATGACCTGCTGGCGACGGGTGCGGGCGTTGCAAAAGGCCAAGGCTTGGCCAAAGATCGTGCAGGTGCTGGCCAACCTGTTGCCGGATGGTCAGGAGATCCCATTCGACCGCATGAAAGATTTTCGGCCCCGGGGCCCCAGAAAGAAAAGGCAGCCCGAGGGGAATGAGCCAACCTCCAACGGGGCAGCCGCCAAAGGCAAGAAGGGAAACAACCCACCCAAGTCCGGCCGATTGCCAGCAGGCAGGTCCAAACAGGAACCGGGCTCCCGCACGGGTTGATCAGCGCGATCCGAAATAAAACAGCACCACCCAGATGGTCAGCGAGGTGGCCCAGGGGGGCAGGTGTTCCACCCCGAAGACCAGCGAGGTGGCCATGCAGGTTGCCACGCTGGCCAACGCCACGAGGGCCTTGCAATTTTCCCACCACTGGCGGGCGTGAAGGTTGGTGCCGCCGGAAAACCATCGGGCCAACGGTGCCGAAAGGGCGCCCAGCAGGAACGCCAGAGCCAGGCCGAGGATTTGGGCTGATTTGGCCTCCAGCAGTCGGCTTTCACGCCACAGGTGGAAACCAAGAGCCATGAAAACAATCACCAGCACCACGCGCATGGTGTAGCGTGGTAGCCCCAACGGTTTCTCGGCTGCCAGCACCCCCTCAGCTTCCAGTTTCTTCACCAGATCGGGCGGGAGGTTGACGAAGCGACGCGTGGTGAAATAGCTGGCCATTACGATCACCAGACATTCGCTCCACAGCACTTCCACCATATCGGTGGTTTCGCTCCCGCCCAGAGTGGCCTGTTGGCCTGATAGCACATCGATCACCACCATCCCCAGGACCATCAGGCTCAGCAGTGCGCGCACGGAACCTTGTGGGAGCCCCAGGGGGCGGACTTCCGCCGGCCTGGATACGGAGTTGGTGGCTGGGTTTTGGGGGATTGGGTCGGCCATGGTCAACCGGTTGGTCGGGCTTCGGGTCAGGGGGAGCTCATGCCGACGAATCGTCCGCGGTTTTCACGGGCCAGGGCCCACAGGAACGATCCCAGGTCGGGACTCTCGTAGAAAAATCCCACGGTGTGGATGCGTACCGGGCGCAACGCGTCCGCCTTGGGAGGCTGGTTCCATTTTTCCCCCAGTTCCTGCCGGATGAACCGTCCGAGCAGTTCGCCACGCTGGGTCTCAGGCAAGGTGCGTTCCTGGGTGGCGGTGAGACCAGGGCCCTGGTTGGGCAGCCCGTCGGAAAGTAGGTAGACGGTCTCCAGACCGTCGGCCCGCAGCTTGAAGGCGGTCTCAAATGCCTGGTGCAGGTTGGTGCCACCCCGCGGCTTGATGCGGGCCAAAGCCTCTTTCACCTCGGTGGAGGATCTGGCCGGATTGTATTTGCGCCAACCAGAGTCGTTGAAAAGCCAGCGGGGTTCCTCGGCGAACACCAGGACCTGGTAGCTTTCCAGTTCGGGCAGGCTGTCCATCAGGCGGCCCAGCACCAGTCCCACCTCGGACCATTTCTGGTCGGCAGGAGTGTTCGCGTCAAGCAGCACCATGCTTCCGGATGTGTCCACCACGAAGCAGACCTTCTTGCCGGTGAGGTCGATTCCCTCGAACCGGCTGTCGGCGAGGGTCTTCCGCCTGTTCAATTCGACGTTGTTGGCCTGGAGTTTTTTCTCGGCCTCGGCGCGGGCGGTTTCGGCGTCTTTGCGCAGGCGCGCCTCTCGGGCCAGGGATGCCTCCAGTTCCTCCAGATCTTTCGCCTTTTCTTCCAGGGCCCTGTCCGACTTGGCGCGGGAGGCCATGGTGCTGGCAAGGGCGCGCTCGGTCTCGGTCCTTGATTTTTCGGATTTGGCGCGGGCGTTGTCGGCGGCGGCCAGCAATTTTTCCAAGGCTTCCATCTTTTCGGCGGTGAGGGTGAGTGCCTTCTCCGTCCTCTGGCGGGAGGCGGTTGCCTCGCTCATTTCCCGTGCCCGTTTGCCGGCCTCCTCCCTGGCGTCCGCCAGACGTGACTCCAGGCTGGAGAGCTGTTCACGGTTCCGTTTGCCTTGCAGTTCCAGTTCGTCTTTTTTGACCCGCAGGGTGGCCATCTCTAGGTCCCGCGCGGTGAGAAGTGCCAGGCGGGTCTGCAGCTCGGCCTTCAGTTCCGCCATGCGTTGTGCGTCGGATGCGATAGTGGCGCGAGCCTTCTCATTGCGCGACTCCTCGGCCTTCAGGGCGGTGCGGGTGGCGCCCAAGTTTTTTTCCAGCGTGTCGCGCTCCACCTTCTCCTTGCGCAGACGGTCGTTCAGGGTGAACAAATCCGTGCCCAGTTTTTCCAGTTCCTTTTGGCGATCGTCCAGGGTGGCGGCCATGATTTTGGCCTCAGCCTCACGCTTTGCCAGGGCCTCGCGCGCGGTGGCCAGGTCCCGGGTTCGCTGGATCTGTTCCTCGGTCAGGCGGGCCAGATCACGGGCCTTTGCCTCCAGGTCCCGGTTGAGCAGGTTGCTTTTGTAATCGTTGAACAGCCACAGCAGGATGACGCAGCCCAACGAGCAGCAGAGCACATCCACCATGTACAGGCCGAAGACATTCGGCAGCTTGTGGCGAAGGCGCATGGATCAGCCCCCCGTTCCAGGGCCGAAACCCGTGAGGTTGAGGTCGCTGATGTCCTCGAAATAGCCGGTGCGTTTGGTTTTCGCCAACTCCTCGTGCAGCTCCGTCCCATCCAAAACCGTTTTGTGGGCGGCAATCTTCGGCGCGGTGGCCTGCCTCCACAGGCCCGGGGCCACACTTCCCTGCCGTGTGGCGCGCAGCCACAGCAACAGCGTTTCGCAGGCGGCCTGCTCGGGGGGCAATGCCAGCGGAATTCCCAGCCTCTCACACCAGTCCCGGGCCCATGCCTCCACAGCGGGAAGGCGCGCGCCGGGTGCCATCACCAAGCCACCGGGGTCACCCAATTCCTCCAGGCGTGGTCGCCAGCTTTCCGTTTCCCGGGCGAGTTGGACCACCAGGGGAACGGCCCAGGATTCGATGTCCCTTGAAGTTGGCCGAAACCCGCAGGACCAACCGTTTCCGGACAACTCCACCCGCACCGGGACCTTGTAGGGGATTTCCTGGCAGGCCATTTCCCCGATTCGGGCGGCCAGGGCCTGGCTGGTTTCGGGCAGGGCGCGCGGATCACGACGGCACCTGCGTATC
>CAWUOE010000372.1:0-4034 GCA_963923355.1 uncultured Gemmataceae bacterium
GTGCAGTTGCGCCGTGACGGCGGTTACCGTGCCCGGCTGGAGGGCGTGAAGGCCGAGCCGCTGGTCCTGGAGGACACGCTGCTGGCCGCCATGCCCGTGGGGGTGCGGCGCGCGCTGCAGGGGATGGAATTGAAGGACCCGGTCCGCCTGGCAGGCAACCTGACCGTGGATTCCACCGGGGAGGGGCGCGGCAACTGGCCCATGATGGAGTGGGACGGCACCCTGAAGCTGAACGGCGCCCGCCTGGTTGCCGGTGCCGAGACCAAGGATGTGACCGGTGAGGTGGTTTGCTCCGGCAAGTTCAACGGCACGGGCATCGAGCAGGCCCGGGGCAATGTGTCGCTGGAGCGGGCGGCCATCTTCAGCCAGCCGGTGGGGCCGATGCGGGCCCGTTTCGAGATGAAGGCGGATACGCCTGAGATTTTGCGCCTGCGAGACATCCAGGGCTCGCTCTACAGCGGGGTGGTGGGCGGGCAGGGCCGGGTGCACCTGGCGGCGCGGCCACGCTTCGAGCTGGACCTGCGGGCCTCGCAGGTGGACCTGGCGGCGGCTGCCCGAGCCAATGGCATTGCGGGGGATTTGGAGGGTTTGGCGTACGCCTGGCTGCATCTGTCCGGAGAAGCTGGGGACCCTGGCAGTTTCAAGGGGGAGGGCCGCCTTGACATCCCCCGGGGCCGACTTTATGAACTTCCGGTCTTCCTCGACCTGATGAAGGCGGGCGGCCTGCGCGTGCCCGACCGGACGGCGTTCGAGGAGGCGCGGGCCGAGGTGGTTTTCGAGGGGCACCAGGTGCGCGTGAAGCGACTGGACCTGCTGGGCAACGCCTTCAGTCTGCGCGGGACGGGCACGATGCACATGGAAACCCAGGAGACGAACCTGGATTTCCATGTGGACCTGGCCCGGCTGAACCAGGTGTTGCCGCCGGTGATCAACGAGATCCCCAAGGCGGTGAGCGACCAGTTGCTGGCCATCGAGGTGCGCGGCAGGCCGGGACAGCTTCGCTTCGAGAAGCAGTTCCTGCCCCCCATCAGCTCCCCGATCCGCAAGATGGTGGGTTCTTCCGGCGAGTAGCCGGCGGGCCGGTCTGGAAAAAGACGGTTCGGCGTTTCGGGATTTGTGGCGACTGGAGGCACCTCGCGTGTTTGGCGGCATCCTGTTTCGCATGATCCTGTGGGAGCTGGTGAAGGTCTTCGGCATCGCCCTGTTCGCCATCACGGGCATCCTGCTGATGGCCGGCATCGTGGCCGAGGCGACCCAGCAGGGCCTGGGCCCGGCCCAGATCTTGGGGGCCATCCCGCTGCTGGTGCCCAGCACGCTGCCTTACACCATCCCGGCCACCACACTGTTCGCGGCGTGCGTGGTCTATGGCCGTCTCGCCGCCGACAACGAGATCCTCGCCATCAAGGCCGCCGGGGTGAACCTGGTCGCGGTGGTGCTGCCGGGCCTGCTGTTGGGCGTGGCGATGAGTGGCATGACGATGGGGCTGTACTACCGGGTGATCCCGTACACGCACCACCTGCTGCGCCAACTGGTTTTCCGCGATGCCGAGGAGCTGCTGTACAGCCGACTGAAAAAGCAGGGCATGCTGGCGCACTCGCAGCTTCCCTACGCGATGTTCGTCAAGGGCGTGCAGGGCCGCAAGCTGATCAACCCCACCTTCAAGCGGCGCGATGGCAAGGGGGATGTGGATGTGGTGGCGCAGGCGCGCGAGGCCCACCTGCGCGTGAACATCGCCAAGGGGCAGATGCTGATCCACATGCGCCATGGCGTGGCCAGCACCGACGATGGCTCCCGCGGCTACTTCGAGGACCGCGTGTTCGAGGTGCCCCTGCCCATGAACCTGGCGCAGGATCCCAACCGCCGGGCCCGCGACATGACCTGGCAGGAGATTTTGGCCAAGCGGCACGAGTGGCTGGACGCGATGGACAAGTCGGCCGGCGAGATCGCCGTGGCCAAGGGCCAGTTGGAGAAGGCCCCGCCCGAGGCCAACATCGCCCAGCATGTGAAGAACCTCGAGGGGCGGCTGAAGCACGAGAAGCAGCAGCTCCTGTTCCTGGATGTGGAACTGCAGATGCGCCCGGCGCTCAGCCTGGGGTGCCTCTGCTTCATCCTGGTGGGTTGCCCGGTGGGGATCTGGTTCTCGAAGGGCGACTACCTCAGCGCCTTCATCACCTGCTTTTTGCCGGTGGCGGTGTCGTACTACCCGCTGATGCTGTGCGGCACAGGCATGGCGAAGGAAGGCAAGCTCGACATCTACTCGCTGGTCTGGGGCGCGGACATCATGCTGGCGGCGGCGGGGCTGGTCCTGCTGTGGCGCGTGACGCGCAACTGACCGCCACAACCAAACTTTCCGGTGCTCAACCGCCGCGGTCACCCGGTGAGAACTTCACCTGACCGGGGCTGATCAGCGTCTGGGTGTCCTTGAGCAGCGTGCCCAGCTTCATCACGGTCAGCGTGAAACGGGTCAACTCGTCCTGGTGGGCGGGGTCCACCCAGACCCAGGTGTCGTTGTAACGCCCGACGAAGCTGGCGTGACGGGGCACATCGCACCAGCGGCCCACGCAGTACCAGCCCGGCTCGATTTCCAGAAGCTCTTTCTCGATGACCTTCACCTGCCGGGCCACATCCCGCGCCAGGGGGGAACGATCGCGCCGGGGCACCTGCGCGTCGGCCACCACGGCCTCGCTGTTGGTGGTGACCACGCTCTCCTCGAACCGGGGGTAGGTGGCGTTCTGGCGGGAGTGATACTCGAAGAACAGCTCGGTCTCATCGTGCAGGTCGGGGTTGTTGGCCACTTGGGCCTTCAGCTCGTGGCCCAGGTCCTGCAGGGTGTCGTTGTCGGGCATTTCCGGCAGGCCGGCGGCACGGCGGTAGGCCACGCGCAGCAGCTTGAGCTCCAGCGGATCGATGACCGGCTGCATGCCCCACTGGGCCACCACGGTGCGCTGGCCGAACAATTGCGGCAACCAGTCGGTGGGTGGCCCCAGGTCCACCGCCGCGCCACCCGACAGTGAATCGGTCACCTGGGTGGTGCCCTCGCGCAGGTTCACATGCGAGGGCATGGCTCCAGGGTTGGAAGCGAAGCGGGCGAGGTTGTCGAGCACCTGCTGGTACTGCAGGTCCGGCAGCGTGGTGCCAAAGTTGGCTGTGCGGTGGCGCAACCGGGTGGCAGTGCACCCCGCCGGCAGGCAGAGACCCACCCCGGCGGCAAGCACACAGAACGACCTGGCCAGCCGCCACGCCATGGAGACGGTTTCCGTGAAACAATGCGGGTTCTTCCGGTTGTATCGGCAACCGGGTTGAACCGGATGCAGGGAAAAGGGTGTGGTTTTAAGTTTGCGAGGCAGGACCGGAGGGTGCAGGGCGCTGATTACAGCCGGAAAACAAATGCGGGGAAATTGGGCGTTTGGGTGCCAAGTGCCCATTTGCCCCCTGAAGGTGCCGTTTTGAACCAGTTCCAGCGGCTCAGAAAAGGCCAATCATCGGGGCAAATGTTTGGGCCCTGAAGTGTTAGCATGGCATGGCTGGACGAAGAGCGATCAAAAAATGGGGCAGTAGATGAAGCTGTCGTCTCTATTCAAGAAAGCATGGTTTTGGATCGTTGTTGGCAGCGTGGCATATTCCCTTTGTTGGTGGTGGGCCTACTCGGATTACCTGGCACATGAGTCGCTTTATCACATGTGTAAGCCAGAAAAAATAGCCTCCCTGAAAAAGAAGCTGGAGGAAAATCCGGAACTGATCGGGATGAAATATGGCTTGGACGACAGGGATGTTTCCCTGGTCCACTGGGTTTGCAGGTTCCATAATCTGGAAGGCATCCAATACCTGAAATCTCTGGGCGCCGACTTCAGTCAGGAAACCGCCGTTATGGGTGACACGCCCCTGGGAATCCTGAGCAAATTCTTTTATCCGAACACCCTGGAAACAATTCACGAGGTCCTGGAATCCAAGTTCGTGGGAGAGGAGGCAATCCTCAGGCCGAACCGATTTGGGACAACTCCTATCATGTTGTCTGTCAGCTATTGTCAGCCCCG
>CAWUOE010000373.1:0-4009 GCA_963923355.1 uncultured Gemmataceae bacterium
TTGTTTGGTCAGGGAGGTGTGCCCAATCCAAAAAGTCCCTGAATACAGATTCGGGTCGTGTCTGATATCCAAAAAGCAGCGGCCACAGTATGCCCAAATGGCCCATCCCTGCTGCAAGTTGTGTCATCACTTTGGAATCGTCAACAATTAGAGGCAGGTCGCCTGGACGAGCTTTGGCTGCCCCTTTGCGTTTTTTGAACAAATCCGGATAGGCTAACCAAGTTTCTTCAATTCCTCTGGTCGATTCCGGGAGAAGCAGGGCCACTGAGGCCTGAGTGAATGGACCCAAGGGAGGGCCATATCCGGCTTCATCGCAACCGATTAACCAGATCATTTCGAGATACCTCGGGCCGTTGTTTGAGAGCTGTTCCGATTTGATTCAGTCAGTTAATGTTGGGTTAGGAAGGTGGGATACAAATTTTGGATCAATCGTGGAGTGCCCGATGTTGACTGACAATGTTTTTTTGAAAATTGTTGAGGGGAAAATTCCTGCGAAGCTCATCCATCAGGACGATTGGGTTCTTGCGTTCCATGACATTCATCCCCAAGCCCCTGTCCATGTCTTGATTATTCCGCGGAAAGAAATCCGCACCCACGCCGATATCGAGGATGGCGATATGCATATCCTTGCGAAGATGCACGCTGTTGCGCAAAAGATTGCCAAGGAAATGGACCTTCAAGGCGGGTACCGCCTGGTGATCAATTGCGATGTGGCAGGAGGCCAAACAGTTCCTCACTTGCATATGCACCTCATGGGTGGTCGTCAACTCGGTTGGCCCCCGGGTTGATCGCTGGCAGTTCTCGACTGATTCACCATCCACTGCAATTCATTTGGGTGCCGCGTACCCAAATCATTCATTTCCCAGTGGTCCAGTGGGAATTCAAAAAGCCTTGCAGCGCCGCATGGCTCCACAACCAGGCTCCAGTCTTTGGTCCGGCAGGCACGGGATTGATTCAATCCGTGAGTGACAACAAAAGGACTCCCTTTTTCTCTGGGTGCATCCCAACATGATTCCAGCAGGCCATCTGTTTTTTGCGATTTTCCAAAAAGTAGTTCATTGAGGTCTCTGTCCGAGACAAGTGCCGAATGGCGAAGTGAATTCGCTTCACGGGTTGGGTGACACCAGATCAGGGGAACATTGGACGTATCAAGCCAAGGAACGGAAACGTGGTGTCCGTAAAGTCCCTTTTCACCCAATGCGATTCCTGCATCGGAGGTCACCAGGATATGGGTATCCGAAGTCTGGTGCTCTGCCAAAAAGTCCAGAACGGTCCCGAGCTTTTTATCTAATGAGGCGATCGCTGCCCCATGCGTTAAAAGTAGGCTTTCCCGCATGACCTGCGGGTGATTGAATTCAAGACTTTCCGAGGGTAATGGTCTAAGCCATGGTGCTAACCCATCCTCATTCATTTGGCTGTCTGGTCCATCCAATGAATCCTTTGGATTTTTTTCGTTACTGCCATCCGCATCGATCAACTTTCCAACCACTTTCCCGGGAAAATAGGCTTCCAGGTCTTCCAGTTCCGGTTTCCAAGGAGGGACAGCATCCAATAGCTCAATGACAAGCAGATCAGCTTGGGTTTCGGCTGACTTCATCCAAATGTTTTTCAACCATTCTGAATAGATCCAAGCATGATTTGGTGGTGGATCCACCAGGTGAAGGCTTTTGCACTGGGCTGAAAAGGTAGGGGGGGCGCCTGACCAGCACCAGGAATTGGTACGGGTTGCCAACCCAGCACCCCAGAGTTGAGGTTGGGTGTTTTCGCGCAAAAAATGATCGAAAACCAAAGATTGGCTCGCGATTCGATCAAAATTCGGGGTCAATGACCAAGCGGCACCATAACAACCCAATTTGGAAACTTGGATGCCGCGGGCCAGTATCACAACAAACGGCATGGTGTGGTGGGTACCTGCTGGAATGAAACCGTCGAGGATCAAGTGCCTTCAATAACCAAGGAGGATTTGCGATCGATATCAGTCTTCTGCAAATCTGAATTAAAGAACCTATCATAAACTTCGATGGTTTTATTGCAGGTGTCCCTGAATTCCCCGGGTCTTGGTTTCACAATTCAGGCGAGGGGTTGGAGTACATGATGGGCAAAGTCCAGTCCGGTGAACAAGGGCCCGTTGATCTCCCAAGAATTCGGGCGGCTGTAAGGGAAATATTACTTGCGGTTGGAGAAGACCCGGAAAGGGATGGGTTATTGGAAACGCCTGACCGTGTTGCTCGTATGTACGCGGAAGTCTTCAGCGGTTTGCACGAGGATCCCAAGGTGCATTTGGCAAAGACTTTTGTAGAAAAGTACGATGAAATAGTATTGGTTAAAGATATAAGATTTTCTAGCTGTTGCGAGCACCACCTGCTTCCATTTCATGGCAAGGCTCATATTGGATATTTGCCAAATGGAAAAATTGTAGGACTTAGTAAGTTGGCTAGAACTGTAGATGTTATTGCTAGGCGTCCCCAAGTGCAGGAGCGAATGACTGAAAACCTTGCCGATTTAATCATGGATGAATTGGGGGCTAAAGCAGTTGGAGTGGTTGTGGAGGCAACCCACTCCTGCATGACCATGCGGGGTGTACGAAAGCCAGGGAGTCTGTGCACAACCAGTGCCATGCGCGGAACCTTTCGGGCCAACCAGGCCTCTCGGGCTGAGTTGCTCTCGTTGATTTATGGGGGCAAAATCTAAGCTCCTAAAAGTTTCTCCCCAGTTACTTTTCGCCGGTCAACCAAGGTTCACCATGCTGGACGAGTTGCAGGCGTTGGTTGAGGGTAGGTTGCAGTCAGATTTGCCCACGCGTTTGCTGTATTGCCGCGATGGGAGTTTTGAACGGATTGTTCCTTGCGCGGTTCTCAAACCGGCCAATAAATCAGATGTGCAAAAAGTACTGCCATTTGCAACATCTCGCCAGATTCCGTTGGCGTTCAGGGGTGGCGGTACAGGTAAGGCTGGGGGATGCCTAACCAGCGGATTGGTGATTGATCTCGGGGCCAACCTGAATCGGGTGAAATATGACCCGGTAACCAAGACGGTTGAAGTGGAAGCTGGTGCCACGGTTGCATCGATAGAGCGAGTTCTGGGCCCGCTGGGAAGAACGCTTGGATTTCCCCCAGAATGGCATGCCAGAAGTATTGGTGGGATTTTTGCCTCCACTTCTCCTGATTTTACACCCGGGCCATGGAGGGATTTTTTCCACGCACTTTTGTCTTGGACGTTTATGTTTTCAGAAGGATCGACTCTATTCTTTTCGAATTCGTCAGGCCCTGGATCAACTGTGGGGGAATTTCCGGAATTTTGGGGCGAACGGATTGCAATGATTGAATCCGCCTCTGCCGACTGGCTCAAAAACAGGCTGGAGTGGTCAGCATTGCCCGGGCCACGATTCAACCCCTCCATGAAAAGGCCAAGTGTAAATGCTGTAGGAGTGCTTGCCGGAGGACTTGGACAAACTGGGGTACTGTTAGAAGCGCGCTTGCAAACACTGGAAATAGATTCCCATTCTTTCACTGGTTTGATTGCCTTTGGTGACTTACCCACTGCTCTGGATTTCTTGACCCAAATGGTTCAGGAGCATGGAATAGCTGCGACCTTATTTGAACGGAGGCAGGTGCGAAGCGCTCTTCATCATTTCAGAGACCCTTGGCTGGAATGGGCCGATGAGGCTGGGGAGTGGGTGGCATTAATTGGGGCGCCTTCGGGTGTGTTTGCCGATTGGCATTTTCTCAACTCCGTGCCGGGCCATCGAAAATGGGATGCTGTTGGCGAGTCTTTCCATAGTCGTGTTCGTTTCGTGATGCAGGCAGGGTTGATGCGGGGAGGGGAGGGGCAGGCGCGGGCCAGCTTGGGGGATTTTTTCGTTCCGTTGCCTGAATTGGAAAAAGTCCTGGACAAAGTGCGGGAAGAACTAGTGCAATCGCGCTTACTTGCCTCGCTGGTGGTTCATGTTGAAAGGGGACAAATTGCAATCCACCCGATGGGCCCGGCTAATGACCTGAAGCCTGAATTA